>VBGP01000198.1 GCA_005880795.1 Chloroflexota bacterium
TGGCGGAACGCGTCGACGAGCTGGCGGCCTCGCGGACTCGCATGGCGCAGGCCGAGGAGCGGGGCCGTCGGCGGCTCGAACGAGACCTCCACGATGGCGTGCAGCAAGAGGTGGTGGCCCTGATCGCCAAGTTGCGATTGGCACGTATTCAGATACAGCGGGATCCGACACGGGTCGACTCGACACTGCAAGAAGCCCAGGGTGAGGCGGGGCAGATGCTGACCGACTTGCGTGAGCTGGCGCGCGGAATCCATCCGGCCGTGCTTGGATCGCGCGGGCTCGTGGAGGCTATCGAGGCCGTTGCAGCGCGGATGCCGATCGGGGTGAGCGTCAGTGCCGACGATCGGGTCCGTTCGACTCGGTACGCGGAGGAGATAGAAGGAGCTGCCTACTTCACAGTCACCGAAGGCCTGGCGAATGTGCTCAAACACTCGGGCGCGTCCGAAGCAGGCGTGACACTCTCGGCCGCCGACTCCGGGATCACCCTCCATTTGGCCGACAACGGATGCGGCTTCGACCCGGAAGGCGGCGCGCACACCGGCTTGCAGGGTTTGCGTGATCGCGTCGAAGCGGTTGGGGGTAGCCTGCGAGTCAACAGCGGATCCGGCGGAACCACCCTTGCCGCCAGGTTGCCGGCAAAGCTGCGATCTCTTGACTGAGCGGCTCAGAGTCGTCATCGCCGAGGACAACTACCTGGTCAGGGAGGGAACGCGCCGCATGCTCGAGGCCTCTGGCGAAGTCGAGGTCCTCGCAGCAGTGGGCACACCTGACGAATTGTTGGACGCGGTCGAGCGCCTCCGTCCTCAAGCTGTTCTGACCGACATCCGTATGCCGCCTGGCCACGATGTGGAAGGCATCGAGGCAGCACATCGGATCCGCGCCCTGCATCCCGACGTCGGCGTGGTGGTGCTGTCGCAGCACGCTGACGAGGCCTACGCTTTCCAGCTTCTAAAGGACGGCACCGCAGGTCTTGCGTATCTGCTCAAGGAGCGGGTCGGCGACCTGGAGGAACTGCTCCGCGCACTGCAGGAGACGGTGGCGGGCCGCTCTGTGATCGACCCTTTGGTGGTGGAGGCAGTGCTCGCGCGGCGCAGTCGCCTCGCCCGGTCGCCGCTGGCGGAGTTGACCTCGCGCGAGATGGAGGCGTTGCGCGAGATGGCCCAAGGCAAGACCAACGCCGCCATCGCCACTAGTCTCTCGGTCTCGGAGTCGACCGTGGAGAAGTACGCCAACGCGATTTTCTCCAAGCTTGGGCTGGCGGAGGAGAAACAGGTGCATCGTCGAGTGACCGCGGTCCTTGCGTTCCTTCGCGAGCCACGCTGAGCGAACCGCCGTAACACCTCGTCAGCCGAACCGTTGAATCCAACGATGAGACGGCTGCTGGTGCTGGTGGCCCTTGTGCTCGCTGCTTGCAGCTCATCGGGTTCCACCGCGAGCGTGAGTCCTGGTGCGACCCGGTCACCATCGGCAAGTGCAGCACCAACCGCGACGCCAGGCGCCACGCCGACCTCTCCAGCCGACCTGCCCGTCACCCCGGTCGACTTCTCCTGTCGCCTGCCGGTTGTCTGGAGCACAACCGACAACTCCGGCATGACCCTCCAGGGCGCATCCATCGCCTTCCCGACCGCCCAACTCGCCGAGGACCCGGCAGGCACGATGCACTCCCGGTTGGTCGAGGGCGACTTTGCGACGACCGCGACGCCGATTCTGCGCGGAGACGGCGTGGTTCCCTTTTACGACCGTGCCTACTCGCGCTGGGTGCCGGCGCGCAAGAGTCAGGCATTGCCTGACGGCAGCGGCTACGCATACGTGACCTGGAATGCCCAGGCCGGCATCTTCACCGCCCATGTGGTGGGTGTGGCGACCGCGAGCTCTCGTGACTTCAGCCTGCCGACGGGGTTCAATCCATACGTCGCCGACTACGACGTGTCCGGCGTCTACCTTGTCGGAGGCTCCGCCCTGGGGGGGCCAGGTGAAGGCGTCTGGCTTCTCAATCCGAAGACGGGTGCCGTGAAGGAAATCGGCCACATACACCAGGTGTGGGCCGTCCGCGACGGCTACGCATGGGTCGGGCGTCTCGACCCGCGAGACACGACCGTATATCCGCCGAGCGAGCTGGCTCTCGCCAACAGCCTGGTCAGGATCAACCTCGCGACCGGGGCCGAAACGGTCTGGTTCTACCGCCCCGGCGTCTATCCGTGGCTGCTCGGCCTGGCTTCAACCGACGAGGCCGTAGTGCTATTGGGCCTTGGACCGAACGCGAATGAGGTGCGCCTGGTCAATAGCGCCGGATCGTCGGGCGAGCTGGTGTACGCCGGCGACACTTCCGAGCTGGATTACGTCCAGGGTGACCAGAACCGCCTGTGGTTTGGGAACGCGCGCGGGATCTACCTGTACCGCCCAGCTGCCGGCTTCCAGAAAGTCTTCGCTTACGCCGCGGACCCTTCCACATCGAACCGGATCGAGCCCGCCGGCTTCTGCAT
>VBGP01000032.1 GCA_005880795.1 Chloroflexota bacterium
GTCGTCGAGCTCTTCGATGCGTTCGAAGCCGGCTACCTCAAAAGCCCCGACCGACTCTTCCATACGCTCGCGATTCGCCGCGCCGATGATGACGAGCGTCACGGGCTTCGATCCATTTTTGGTGCGTTTTGCGCAAAACGAACCTTTGGAGGGGTTCGAGGGGTGCTCTCTGCGCAAAACGTACGCAACCGCTCGAGAGTCACAGCGTCTCTTTCAGGCGAGCCGCCAGACGTTCCGGGATGCCGAGCTTCACGATCTCGTCGACCGGCGCCTCGCGGATCGCCTGCACCGAGCCGAAGTGTCGCAGGAGCGCGCGCTTGCGCGCGGGTCCGATCCCCTCGACCGAATCGAGCGGCGACGTCAGTGCCTTGCGGGACCGCACCTTGCGGTGGTGGGTGATCGCGAAGCGGTGCGCCTCATCGCGGATCCGCTGGACGAGAAACATCCCGGGCGAGCTGCGCTCCTGGACGATCGGCTCCGCCCGGCCGGGCGCAAAGATCTCCTCGCGTTCTTTGGCCAGGGCGAACGTGGGAATGTCCGCGTAGCCCGCGGCTTCCATCACCTCGAGCGCCGCGCTCAGCTGGCCCTTGCCGCCGTCGATGAGAATGAGGTCGGGCCGGCTGGTGAAGGACCGGTCCCCGACGATGTCCGCCTCCTCGCGACGCTGCGCGGACTCGAGGCGCTCTAGGCGCCGCCGCAGGACCTCCTGCAGCATGGCGAAGTCGTTTGGACCGGGCGTATACCGGATCCGAAAGTGGCGGTAATGGTCGTTGCGGGGCCGGCCGTCTTCGAAGACGACCATCGAGCCGACCGCCGAGTCGCCCTGGATGTTGGATATGTCATAGCACTCGATCCGCTTCGGTGGGCTCTCGAGGTCGAGCGCCGCGGCCAGCGCCGCAAGCATCGGTTCTGTCCGGCTGCGGTCGTAGTCGGCCTGGATGCGCATCTGCTCGAGCTCCTGAGCGGCCGTCTCGGCGAGCTGCATGACGAGCGCGCGCTTGCGCCCGCGCTGCGGCACCTCGAGCGTCACCGGTCGTCCGCGCCTCTCGCTCAACCAGCCCGTGATCAGCTCTGGCTCCTCGACCGGTCCGGGCAGGATCACCGAGCGCGGCACGTGGGTGGCGCTCGAGTAGTACTGCAACATGAAACCGCGCAGCACCTCCGGCTCGGCCGCGTCGCCCGCGCCGTCGAGGGCGTGCCCGTCGTGCCCGACCATCTTTCCCTGCCGCACATAGGCGACCTCGACGAAGACGTCGTTGCCGCTCCGCGCATAGGCGACGATGTCCTGGTCGTCCCGGCCGCGGGTCAGCACCTTCTGCCGATCCGCGATGCGCTCGATCGATTGCAGCTGGTCGCGGTAGCGGGCGGCGTTTTCGAAGTCAAGCCGGTTGGCCGCTGACTCCATCCTTTCGTGCAGCTCACGGACCAGGATGTCCGACCGTCCCTCCATGAAGAGCGCCACCTCGTTGATCCGCGCCTTGTAATCCTCAGAGCTGATCCGCCGCTCGCACGGGCCTGGGCAGCGCTTGATGTGAAAGTCGAGGCACACCTTGCCCTGCTTGAAGATCTCGTCCGAGCACGTGCGAAACGGCAGCAGCTGCCGGATGGATTTCACGGTGGAGCGCAACGACAGCGCGGACGTGTACGGGCCGAAGTACCGAGCGCCGTCGTTCTGCACCCGCCGCGAGTAGTGCACGCGCGGAAACTCCTCGGTGACCGGGAGCTTCAGATAGAGGTAGTTCTTGTCGTCCTTGAGCCGGATGTTGAAGCGAGGCCGGTAATTCTTGATGAGGTTGTTCTCGAGGACCAGCGCCTCGACCTCGTTGGCCGTGGTGACGAACTCGAAGTCGTTGGCCTTGCGGATGAGCTCGAACACCCGCGCGGTCTGCGCGTATCCGGGCGTGAAGTAGGAGCGCAGGCGGTCGCGGAGGCGGAGTGCCTTGCCGACGTAGATGACCTGGCTCCGGTTGTCCCGGAACATGTAGACGCCGGGCGTCTCGGGAACGGCCTGCAGCCGCCGTTTGATCGTGTCTTCGAGCGTGACCGCCATCTGTATGGCCAGTTTAGGAACCCGTAAACTCGGGGCAGTGAGCTCGCCGCAGCAGCAACCCGCCTCGGGCGCGTCGCCGACCCAGATCGCGGGTCAGCAGTCGGCGCCGGCCACCGCGGTGCCGGGCACGCCCGGACTCCAGGGCTACACGCCGTCGCGCAGCCAGACCAACAGCATGGCTGTCGTCAGCCTGATCACGGGCGCCGTCTCGGTCTTTGGACACCTCGTGCTGCCAGGCATCGGAGGCGGCACGCTCGCGCTGATCGCGATCGTCACCGGCGTGATCGCCCGAGGTGAGATCAAGCGCTCGGGCGAGCAAGGCATGTGGATGGCCACGGTCGGCATCCTCCTGGGCATCCTTCACCTGCTGGTGATCGCCTTGATCTTCATCTTTCTGATCGGAGCGATCTTCGTGATCGGGGGCTGGGCGCTGCTGCACCACTAAAACCTGCCGCGTCCGTATTCCGTTTTGGCCCACCAGCCTTTACGATTTGCGCGATGTCTGATCAACCGAGCTCACCGCCGCCGCCCCCGCAGGAGTCGACCCCTGGTCCCTACTCATCGCCGCCCCCACCTCAGGCGGGATACCAGCCGCCTCCGGGGACCTACCAGCCGCCCGGCACCCCGCCACCCGTGCTGCCGACCAGGATGGGAGCGGGCGGGACCGCCGGGATCATCTCGCAGTTCACCGGTTCGGCCGGATGGGCGTGCCTGGTCGGGATCATCTGCATCGTGGTGCCGTTTGTCTTCAACCGGGTGTTCTTTTTCCTTCCCATCATCGGGCTGATCCTCGCTGCGCAGGCGATCTTCCGCAGCAAGCAGATGATCGGCGGGATCGTGGCCATCGTCCTGAACGTCATCGGCGGCATCATCACCCTGATCGGGATCTTCGGCTAGGTAGGGGTCAGGGCAAAGTCCCTGATCCCGAGGTCTGAGCAGCGCTGCTGCCAGGCCGCCATGTCGACTTCGCCCGCGGCGAGCCGATTCACCTCGACGAACGGCTCCACCGTGGCGACCGGGTTCTCGCGACGCATGACGATCGGCCGTCCGGGCAGCGACTCGGCGGTCCAGCCGTGATCGGCCAGGGCCACCGCAAACGCAGCCCCCGCGAGGCCGACCCCAAGCGACCGCGCCTGCTGGGTGGTCACCTGGCGGCTGGCAGCGCCGGCTTCCGCCTGGCCCAGCCGGTCGGCGTATTTCAGGAGCTCGGGCAGCCAGCCGACGCTGTAGTTCTGAAGCATGTGGGCCTGGCGCCGGGCCCGGTCGCGCAGCCCGGGCAGAAGGGCCACCGACCCTGCGTCCTGCCACGTGATCCGGCGCATCTGGATGCCCGGCTTCAGCAACCCGATGAGCAGGAAGGGCTCGATCGCCTCGATGCCGTCCACCAGGGTGGCGGCCGGCGGTCCGCTGCCGTCGCCGGGGCCGGCCGGCATCGTGGCGAGGGCGGCGATCCGCTCCGAGTCCGGCGGATGGCTGTCGTACGGGTCGCTCCGAGCCTCCTTCAGCATCTGCTCGGCGGCCTTCTGGACCTCCTTGCCGATGTCCGGCTCGTTGATGAAGCGCTGAAAGCCATCGGCGATCGGCGGTTGGAACCCCGCCTCGAGCAGCGGCACCACCTCGTTGCGCCAGTAGCCGGCCCAGGCCACCGATCCGCGAGCAAGGGCGCGGAGGCCCTCGATCATCGTCCCGGCCCCGAATGTCCGCGCGGCGAGCGCGTCGGCGGTCAGCTCCTGCTGGCGGGAAACCTTCTGCGTCACCCGCAGGAACATCCGGCCGTACCAGAGAAACGGCAGCTGCAGGATCGCACTCTGACGTGAGGCGTTTTGAATGACCCGCTCGATCGCCTCACGGGTCCGGTAGATCCATGGACCCAGGCGCGTGTCGCCACCGTGGTAGTGGCCGAACTCGTGCGCCAGCACGGCGCGCATCTCGTTGACCGTCAAGGCCTGCATCAGCGGGAGCCCGAGCACCATGACGCGGCGCCGGCCGCGCTGCAGGACGCCGGCGTTCATCTCCGGCGAGATGTAGACCTCTGCGGGCATCGCCTCCCCCACCGCCCGAGCCACCGTCTGCAGCTCAGCGAACAGCCTCGGCTGGCCGGCGGGGTTGAGCAGCGGGCCCGGGGGGATGAATCGGCGGGGCCACGGGATGATGGAGATGGCGATCGCGGCGATGCCGAAGAGGCAGAAGGCCAGCGCGCGGCCCGGGACGTTGGGCTGGAAGATCACCCAGATCATCCCCGCCATCAACGCCAGCGCCAGGGCGTAGAAGCCCACCGTGAGGACGATCGCCAGGAACGCCCGCTGTCTAAGACTCATCTCTCGCAGGTATAACGAGCAACGGCAATGCAGCCGCGATCAGCATCGCCCCAACCGCGGCCCAGAGCGCCCCATTTAGGGACCAGCCGATCAGAGGTCCCGCCAGCGCCGAGCCGAACGGCCCGCCTACCACATTCAGTGACATCGACACGGCAAACACCCTCCCGAACCTCGCGGGGTCGGTTCTCCGCTGCCGCAACGTAAGAAAGGCGATGTCGAATGGAGTTTCCACCAGGGCGACCCCGACGAGGGCAGCCGCGACGACGAAGACCGACGATGCCTGCGGCACAAACGACACGGCCACCGCAATCGCCAGCATCGATCCCATCATCAGCTGCCTTTCACGTCCGCGCGTTTTGAGCCGGCCCGCGATCAGGATGGAGACGAAGCCAGCTGCTCCCATGGCGCCCCACATGTAACCGATCGCCTCCGGTCCCTGATGAAGCCGGCCAAGGACCAGGACGGGCACGGCGATCACCAGGCAGCCCCAGCCGGCGGTGAACGCAAAGAACGTGAGTGCAAGGCCAACGAGCGTCCGATTGCGCAGGACGTAGGCGAGTCCCGACCAGGCTTCGGCCAGGATCCCACGGCCGCGCTGCTTGTTGCCCGGGTCGCGAATCCCCAAGATCGCGACTCCCGCGCACGCGTACAGCATCGCAGTCGCTGCGAGGGCCCATTCTCCGCCTGCGAAACCGACCAGGACTCCCGCGAGCGGTGCGCCGATTACTTGCGCCAGCACCCCGCTGCTGCTGTCCAGCGCGTTGGCCCGTTCCCACAGGTGACCTGGAACGACGGTCGGAAACAGCGACCGGACGCCCGCGGCGCTGAGCGGGCCAGTGAGTGACGCAACGCCGCAGATTCCCAGCAGCAGCGGCGGAGGCAGCGCACGGGCCGCCGATAGAGCGGCGATCAAGAAGAGGGTGATCGCGGCGACCACGTAATCGACGGTGATCAGCTGAGCCCGGCCGTATCGGTCGAGCAACGCGCCGGCAATCGGCGACAAGAGCAACCCGGGAAAGAGCAGGACGAAGGTTGCGGCGCCGGCCAGCTGAGGCGAGTGATACCGCGACAGCACGAACAGTACAAAGCCCACCGCGAGCATCTGTTGGGCGATGCGGCCCAACAGCAGGCTCGTGACGAGTCGCGGAAACCCCTGGACGCGCATGAGCGCGCCGTATCCGAGCTGGGTCGGTGCCTCTTCGGTCGTCAGCCTACGGCGACTTTCGAACGCCGCGCGCGGCCCGCGCCGTTCGCGGACACGGTTGACTTACGCGCCTTGGCCTTTGCCTTGGCGAGGGTCGCCTGTAGGTACTGGCCCGTCGCCGAATCGTGGTTCGCCGCCAGCTGCTCAGGCGTCCCTTCGGCGATCACGTATCCACCTCTCTCGCCGCCTTCCGGTCCCAGGTCGATCAGCCAGTCGGCGGTCTTCAGCACGTCGAGGTTGTGCTCGATGACGACCACCGTGTTGCCGTGATCGACCAGGCGGTGCAGGACCGCGAGCAGCCGCTCGACGTCCGCGTAATGCAGGCCGGTCGTGGGCTCGTCGAGGAGATAAAGCGTGCGGCCCGTGTCGCGGCGCGAAAGCTCAGCCGACAGCTTGACCCTCTGGGCCTCGCCCCCGGACAGCTGCGTCGCGGGCTGCCCGAGCCGGATATAACCGAGCCCGACGTCGTGCAGCGTCCGAAGCTTGGTCTTGATCGGTGGGACGTTCTCGAAAACGTCGAGCGCTTCGTCGACCGTCATCTCGAGCACGTCGGAGATGGAGTGGCCGCGGAACTTCACCTCCTGCACCTCGCGTGAATAGCGCGTGCCGTGGCACACCTCGCACGGCACGTAGACATCAGGAAGGAACTGCATCTCGATCTGGATGATGCCGTCCCCCTGGCAGTTCTCACACCGCCCGCCCTTCACGTTGAAGCTGAATCGCCCCGCCTTGTAGCCGCGCATCTTCGCCTCGGGCATGCTCGCGAACAGCTCTCGGATGTACGTGAACATCCCGGTGTACGTCGCCGGGTTGCTGCGCGGCGTGCGTCCGATCGGCGACTGGTCGATGTCGATCGCCTTGTCGAGATTCTCGAGTCCCTCCACGCCGCGATGCGGGCCCGGCCTCTCCTTGGCCCGGTAGAAGAACTGCGCCACCTTGCGGCTGAGGATGTCGGTGATCAGCGACGACTTGCCGGAACCGCTGACGCCTGATACGGCAACGAACGAACCAAGCGGAATCGTCACGTCGATGTCCTTCAGGTTGTTCGCCTGGGCGCCACGAATCACGAGTTTGTTGCCGCTGCCCTTTCGCCGCTGCGGCGGCATCGGGATCATCCGGTCGCCCCGCAGGTAGGCCGCCGTGATCGAGTGCGGATCGCGCAGCACCGTCTCGACTGGCCCTGCCGCGATGATCTCGCCACCGTGCTCGCCCGCCGCCGGCCCGATGTCGACCATGTAGTCCGCGGACCGGATCGTCTCCTCGTCGTGCTCGACCACGATCAGGGTGTTGCCGAGGTCGCGCAGGCTGAGCAGCGTGTTGATCAGGCGTCTGTTGTCGCGCTGATGCAGGCCGATCGACGGCTCGTCGAGGATGTAGAGGACGCCCATCAGCTTGGAGCCGATCTGGGTCGCCAGCCGGATGCGCTGTGACTCACCGCCGCTCAGTGTGTTGGCGGGCCGCTCGATGGTCAGGTAGTCCAGCCCGACGTCGATCATGAACTGCAGCCGCTCGCGTATCTCCTTCAAGATGCCGCGGGCGATCAGCTGCTCGCGCTCGGTCAGGTCGAGCTGGTCGAAGAATCCGATCGCCGCACTGATCGCAAACACCGAGACCTCGGCGATGTTGCGGCCCGAGACCGTGACCGCGAGCGACTCCGGCTTCAATCGCCTGCCCTTGCACGCCGGACACGGCTTGTCCGACATGTACCGCTCGAGCTCGGCCTTCAGGTACTCGGACTGCGTTTCCTCGTAGCGGCGCTGCAGGTTGGCGGTCACCCCCTCGAATGGCGCCTCGTACCAGCGCGAGTGGCCGTACTGGTTCTTGTAGCCGAAGCGGATCTTCTTCTCGCCTGTCCCGTTCAGCAGGAGGTCGCGCTGCGGCTTCGGAAGTTTCGACCACGGCTTGTTCATGTCGATGCCCAAGAACTTGCTGACGGATTCCAGCAGCTCCGGATAGAAGAACTGAGACTTGCTCCACGCCGCGATGGCGCCTTCGCGCAGCGACAGTGAAGGATCGGGAACGACCAGGTCGCCGTCCACCACCAGCTGCGAGCCGAGTCCGGTGCACACCGGACACGCGCCGTGGGGGTTGTTGAACGAGAAGTTGCGCGGTTCAGGCTCGGGCACGCTCGTACCGTCGTAAGGACACGCGTAGTCCTGCGACATCTGGATCTCTTCGCCTTTACCGTCGACTGGCGCGATGATCACCGAGCCGCCGCCGAGCCGCGCCGCGGTTTCGATCGAATCGACCAGGCGCGTGCGCTGGTCCGGTCCGACGGCGATGCGGTCGACGACCACCTGGATGTCGTGCTTCTTGTTCTTGTCCATCGGGATCGACTCGCCGATCTCGTAGAGACTTCCATCGACGCGAACTCGCACGAAGCCGGACTTGCGCACGTCGTCGATCAGCGATCGGTACTCACCCTTGCGCCCCTTGACCACAGGACCGAGGACCATCACGCGCGTCCCCTTCGGCAGCTTCTCCACGTGGTCCGCCATCTGCTCGACGGTCTGCCGGCGCACCTCGCGGCCGCAAACGGGGCAATGCGGATGCCCGACCCGCGCGTAGAGCAACCTCAGGTAGTCATAGACCTCGGTCACCGTGCCCACCGTCGAGCGCGGGTTCTTCGACGTGCCCTTCTGGTCGATCGAGATCGCCGGCGATAAGCCCTCGATGATGTCGACGTCGGGCTTCTCCATCTGGCCGAGGAACTGCCTCGCATAGGACGAAAGCGACTCGACGTAGCGACGCTGGCCCTCCGCGTAGATCGTGTCGAAGGCCAGCGACGATTTCCCGGAACCCGAAAGCCCGGTGAAGACGACGAGCTTGTCCCGCGGGATGGAGAGGCTGACGTTCTTGAGGTTGTGCTCGCGCGCCCCGCGGATGGTGATCTGGTCAGTCGGCATTCGAACCTACGGTTATCCCCTTTTCTCTCGTGATCGCAAACGTGCCGCTGGCCGTCGCCACCAGGCGCCCGCCGGCTGCTTCCACCCTGCACTCGGTCACAGCGGTCCGCCGCCCGGCGTGCACCACGTGGCCCGTCGCGACCAGCTTCTCGCCGACCTTCGCCGCCGAGATGAAATTCAGCTTGAGGTCGAAGCTCATCGCACGCGCCACGCCTGGCACCAGCGTGCGCAGGCTGCGGCCCATGGCCGAGTCGGCCAGGGCAGTGATCATGCCACCGTGGACGAAACCGGCGTGGTTCGCCATGTCTTCCGAAGGCGTCATCTCCACGGTCGCGGCGCCTTCGCCGAGGTCGACCAGTACGATCCCAAGCCATTTCCAGGCTGGCGAGGGCTCAGATCCCCCCACCCGGCCCTTCGGGCCACCCTCCCCGGCGAGCTGGGAGGGAATGTGCTTACTCACGGCCCTGGCCTTCCGGCACGGGCATGCAGGTCGACGACGCCCGGGCGATCAGCCGGTCCGCCTCGTCGAACACGTCCGCCTCGCTGAAGAGCAAGGTCTGGCGCATCTCGATCACCCGGCCGACGGCGCGAAGCCGACCTTCTACGGCGGGACGGATGAAGTTGATCTTCAGCTCGATCGTTGTGTTCCATACCCCGTTTTCCTGAAGTGTCGCCAGGGACATCCCCATGGCGGCGTCGGCGATCTGGGTGATGACGCCGCCCTGGACGACCCCTCCGCCGTGGCGGTGCTGCGGACCGGCGACCAGGTCGAGGACCACACGGCCGGGCTCGGCCTCGCTGATCCTGGCGCCGAGGGTCTCCATCCACCCGTCGGGCGGGGCCTCGAGCAAAGCCCGGGCCCGCTCCACATTGGCGAATTGAACATGTTCGTTTTCGCTTGACATTCGGATTGGCTTCATCTAGGCTCGTAATTGAACATGTTCAAGTTAATAAAACTGGGGTGAAAGCAATGGACTACCTTCGCCTGACCGACTACTTCATCTACATCGGCGCCAGCGCCTTCCTCACCATATGGGTGAGCCGGACGCTGTTTCGCAACGGCCGCGCCTGGCTCGTGTCCGTGTTCAAGGAGGAAGGCCTCGCCGACTCGGTGAACCGCCTCCTCGTGGTTGGCTTCTACCTCATCAACTTCGGGGCCGCAGCGCTCCTGATCAATGCGGGTGGAGCTCCCGGCTCGGTCGCCGACATGATCCAGGAGACCGTTACTCGCGTGGGCGGCGTGGCCCTGGTGCTCGGCTTCATGCACTTCTTCAACATGTTCGTGCTCTACGTGATCCGCAGGTCGGGCCGCATCAAGCCGCCTCTTCCTGTCAACTACAACCCCTATCAACCGGCGACGGGAGCCTAGGTCCGCACGTTGGCAATCGCTTCCCCAAAAACCCGACGCGGCGAGACCTCGAGGGCGGCCATCCTGAGCGCCGCCCTCGACCTGTTCCAGGAGCGCGGCTATGAGGCGACCACCATGCGCTCCATCGCCGAGCGCACCAGGGTGTCGCTCGGCAGCTCCTACCACTACTTCCCTTCCAAGGAGCACCTCGTGCTCGAGTTCTACCGCCACACCCACGAGCTGCACGCCGCCGCGATCGCGCCCTTGCTCCGCCGCGATAAAGACCTCGCGGCTCGCTTGCGCGGCACCATGCGCTCCGTCGTGGTCACATGCGAGCCGTTCCATGCGGTCGCCGGGTCGATCTTCAGCACCGTGGCGAACCCCTCGAGCCCGCTCAACCCCTTTGGAGCCGCCGCCAAGCCGCTGCGCGACGAGGTGGTCGCGCTTTACGCCGAGGTGGTGCGCGGCTCGGACGCGCGCATTCCGGCGGACATCGCGGAGATGCTTCCGCTCACCCTCTGGCTGTATCAGATGGGCATCCTGTATTTCTGGATCTTCGACCGCTCGCCGGGCCGGCTGCGCACACTCGAGGTGATCGACGAGACGACCGACCTCATCGTGCGGTTGATCAGCCTGGCGAACCTTCCCCTTCTCCGCGGGTCGCGCAAGCGAGTGCTCGGTCTGATGAAGAGCATCGTCGAGCCTCCTAGCTAAGGACCGCGTCGCGTCTTTCTCCAGTTGCGAACTGTCGTCTTCTGCTTCGGCGCCGCTGCGATCGCCATCGCCACCTCGCCATCGTCTTCCTTCTCATTAGAGACAGCTTCTCCGGAGAGCCGCCGCCGCAGCAGGATGATCTTGTCGCGCACCCGGGCCGCGTCCTCGAACTGGAGCTCCTTCGAGAGCCGGCGCATCTCCTTCTCGAGGTCGCGCACGATGGCCAGGAGGTCCTCGCGCGGCACCCCCGCGCCGGCCATGATCTCGATCGCGTCGGCCTGCAGGTCGTTCTCGTTGATCTCGAGGGCGTAGATCGCCTTCTTCACGCTCTCGGGGGTGATCCCATGCTCCGCGTTGTACGCCGTCTGCTTCACCCGTCTGCGATCGGTTTCGTCGAGCGCCTGGCGCATCGAGTCGGTGATCGAGTCGGCGTACATCACGACGTGTCCTTCGATGTTCCGCGCGGCGCGCCCGATGATCTGGATGAACGACCTGTAGGCACGTAGGTATCCCTCTTTGTCCGCGTCGAGGATGCCGATGAATGCAACCTCCGGCAGGTCGAGGCCTTCGCGCAGCAGGTTGATGCCCACGACCACGTCGATCTCGCCCGCCCGCAGGGCTGTAAGGACCTCGATGCGCTGCATCGCGTCGAGCTCGGAATGCAGGTAGCGGACCTTGACGCCGTACTCGCGCAGGTAGTCGGCGAGGTCTTCCGCGAAACGCTTGGTCAGGGTCGTCACGAGCGACCGCTGCCCCAGCTCGGTCCGCTTCTTCACCTCCGCCAGCAGGTCGTCGATCTGGCCTGCGGTCGGGCGCACCTCAACTGTGGGGTCGACCAGGCCGGTCGGCCTCACGATCATCTCCGCAGTGCGCTGCGCGCGACGCGTCTCGTAAGGACCCGGCGTGGCCGAGACGTAGATCACGCTGTTCGCCCGCTCCTCCCACTCTTCGAAGCTGAGAGGGCGGTTGTCGAACGCGCTCGGCAGGCGGAACCCGTACTCCACCAGCGCCGCCTTGCGCGAGCGGTCGCCGCCGAGCATGCCGCCGATCTGCGGCACCGCAACGTGCGACTCGTCGACGAAGATCAGCGCGTCGTCCGGCAGGAAATCCATCAGCGTGTAGGGCGCCTCGCCCGGCTTGCGGCGCGTCAGGTGCAGCGAGTAGTTCTCGATCCCCGCGCAGGTCCCGGTCTCACGCATCATCTCGAGGTCGAAGTTCGTCCGCTGCCGGAGGCGCTGCGCCTCGAGCAGGCGACCGTGCTCCTCGAACCACTTGCATCGCTCTTCCAGCTCGGCCTCGATATCCGTCATCGCGAGCCGCAGCTTGTCTGCCGGGGTCACGTAGTGCGAGGCGGGGAACACGGTGAACTCGCGCTTGGTGCCGAGGATCTCGCCGGTGGTGGCGTCGAGCTCCTGGATGCGCTCGATCTCATCCCCGAAGAACTCGACGCGGTAGACCTTTTCCTCGTTGGCCGGCACGAGGTCGACCACATCGCCGCGCACCCGGAACTTCAGTCGCGCAAGGTCGTAGTCGTTGCGCTCGTACAGCATCTCGGTGAGCTTGCGGAGGAAGACCTCGCGGCGGATCGAGTCGCCCTGCTCGACGTGCAGCGATTCGCCCATGTAATCCTCGACAGATCCGACGCCGTAGATGCAGCTGATGCTCGCCACGACGAGGACGTCGCGGCGCGTGAGCAGGGACTGCGTGGTCGAGTGCCGCATGCGGTCGATGTCGTCGTTGCGGCTCGAATCCTTCTCGATGTACGTGTCGGTGCGCGCGATGTACGCCTCGGGCTGGTAGTAGTCGTAGTAGCTCACGAAGTACTCGACCGCGTTGTCGGGCAGGAGGCGCCGGAACTCCGCGCACAGCTGAGCTGCCAGGGTCTTGTTCGGGCTCAGCACGAGCACAGGGCGCTGCAGCTGCTCCACCGCCCACGCCATGACGTTGGTCTTTCCGCTTCCGGTCACGCCGGCCAGGACCTGCTGGGTCAGGCCAGACCGGACGCCTTCGACCAGCGCGGCGATGGCCTGCGGCTGGTCCCCGGCGGGCTTGAAGGGTGCGTCGACACGAAAAGGGGTAGGCATTCGGTGGAGCCTAATTCTAAGGCGCACAAACGTTCGCCGGGAGGCGGATAGTCCGGACTATCCAGGGTTTGGCCCGGCTGTCAGCGCGCTTTGTCCGGACTAACCGGGGTCAGGGCAGCGAGAGGATCATCGCCTCCACGATCGATCCGGCTTTGAGGTTCTGATCGCCGGCCGGAACGCGCACCAGGGCGTGGGCGCCGGCGAGCGACATCAGCCGCGAGGACGACTGAGAGCCGGTCGTTTCCGCGACCAGCTCTCGGCCCTCGCGGTGAAGCGTGACTCTCTGATACTCAGTGCGATCGGCAGTCGGCCGTGCGTCATAAGCGAGGCGGACCGGCAGGCTCGGCCGGTGCAGCTGTCCAAATCCCTGCATCTTGCGCAGCGCAGGCCGGACGAAAACTTCGAAAGTAACAAGAGAAGAGACAGGAAACCCAGGGAGCCCGAAAGCCACCCTCTCCCCCCAGGTGAGAGGGTCGGGGAGCAATCCATCGGCGCGGGTAGCGCGTCCCTGTCGGGCTTGTCCCGCAGGGGCGTGGCCGAGAGTAGCGAACGTGAAAGGCTTGCCGGGTTTCAGCTTGACCCGGCCGACGTGCACCGTGCCAAGCGACTCGAGCAGCGGCTTGACCAGGTCGTGGGTGCCGACCGAGACCCCACCCGAAGTCACCAGCGCGTCGGCCTCAAGAAGCGCCGCGACCACGAGCCTGCGCAGCGCATCGGCCTCGTCGGGTGCGATACCCAACACGGTCACGTCCGCGCCAGCTTCGCGCAAGGCAGCGAGCAGAGCCCAGCGATTCGAGTCTGGGATCTGGCCCGGTCCCGGCCTCTTCCCCACCTCGACGAGCTCGTCGCCCGTCGACATGAGGGCCACGCGAGGCCTGCGTCGAACCGGCAGGTTCGCGCGGCCGGTCGCCGCCGCGACTCCGATCTCCGCCGCGCCGAGCTGCACGCCGGCCGCGAGGATGCGGTCGCCGGGCTTCAGGTCAACGCCGACCTTGTGATAGTTCGCGCCGGCATTGAGCGCTTTCGGCACCGTGACCGTGTCGCCCGCGAGCTCCACGTCTTCGACCATCACGACGCAGTCCGCGCCCTCCGGCAGGACTCCTCCGGTCAGGATGCGAGCCGCGGAGTTGGGTGGGATCGCGCCCTGGAAGGGACGGCCCGCGGCTGACTCGCCGACCACGCGCAGCGTCTTGCCCGCGTCGGATGCGCGCACCGCAAAACCGTCGACCGCGCTCGAAGGAAACGCCGGGAGAGGCGCCTCGGCAACGAGGTCTTCGGCCAGCACCCGTCCGGCGCAGTCGCCGACCGCGACATGCTCGACGCCGAGCACCGGTGTGTGTTCGAGGACAAGCGTCGCCGCCTCGTCCGCGTCGATCAGTGGATAGGCAGAAGCTCGCAAATCACTCGTAGCGGAGGGCGCGCGAAGGGTCCTGCACGGCGGCCCGCAATGCGGGGAGCAGACCGCTCACCATGCTCAGCAGAGCCGCGAGGAGCACGGCCACCAGCACAACCAGCGCGTTGGTCTGGAAGACGTCGAACCCGGACCCGGTCACGGATTGGGTCAGCCGGTCGACCGCGGCGTTGCCGAGCCGGCCCAGCCCGACAGCCACCAGGGCTCCCACCACTCCACCGGCGATCCCGATGCCCGCCGCCTCGGCGAGAAACAGCAGCAGCACGTCGCGCGATCGGGCTCCAAGAGCCTTCAGCACTCCGATCTCCTTCGTTCGTTCCAGCACCGCGGTGTACATGGTGTTGGCGATGCCAAGACACGCGAGCAGCAGCGCGACGATGGCCAGACCGAGGAGCGCGACGCGGATCTTGCCCAGCAGATCTTCGAAATTCCTGAACTGGTCACCGAACGTCTGGGTCTGAAAGCCCAGCGCATCCACGCGTTTCCGCAGGCTCTCCACCGACAGGCCGGAGTCGGCGAGCAGGGTGACGCTCGAATACTCACCGGTCTTCCATCCATTCGGCCCGGACAGGGTGATCCAGTAGACACGCATCAGCTGGTCGGGCGCCAGCGCCCCAGGCGTGCCGGCGGGCATGAAGTCGGTGGAGATGATGCCGACCACGAGAAAGGTCATCGACACGGGCTGCGACACACGGTTCGGTGTCAGGGCCGGGACCAACGCCCCCGAGGTCGCCGTGAACTTGACGCGCGTGCCGACGGCTCCGGGCGGCGACCTGTAGCCGAGGGCGACCGCCTCGGTGTCCGTGAGAAGTATCTCGGTGACGATGTCCGAGCTGGGCATGCGACCGGCGATCAAGGTCGGAACGCCGCTCGACGATCGGAGAGGTGGCAATGAGACAAGCGCGCCTACGGGAGCGGCGGCCGGCGCGGCGCCCGCGGCGGCGGGTCCGGCGACCGCGCTGAAGGTGCCCGTCATCCCGATCTCGCCCCACGCCGCACGGACGTGCGGCAGCTGGGCCAGCGTCGCCAGCGTGGCCGCGTCAAAGGCTGGAGTTCGGGCGCCGGCCACAGGGTAGACCGCGACCTGGTGCACCTGGCTGGTCGCCAGCGCGGGCGCGTCGAGCGCCTGCTGAAGGCCACCCGCCAGGGCGAGGATCAGGCTCAAGGCGGCAATCCCGATGGCCACGCCGGTCGTGGTCAGCGTCGTCCGCAGCGGGCGCCGGCCGGCGCTTCCGAGCCCCACCTTCATGGTGTCGCGCCAGTGCAAGCGCGGCGCGGGGTCCAGCGGCTCCTGGCTGCGCACGGTGGGCCTGCCGGCCTCCAGCTCGATCGCATTTCCGTCGATCATCCGGACGACGCGCCGGCTGTGGCGCGCGACTTCCGGGTCGTGGGTCACCAGGACGACGGTCGCACCGCGGGTGTTGAGGTCTTCGAGCAGCGCCAGAACGCCCTCGCCGGCGGCCGAGTCGAGGCTCCCGGTCGGTTCGTCGGCGAGGATCAGCCCTGGGCGGTTGGCCAGCGCCCTGGCCACCGCGACCTTCTGCTGCTCACCGCCCGACAGCCGCCCGGCGCGGGTCCGCGCCCGCTTCTCGAGCCCGACCAGGGCGAGCAGGTGGCGTGCCCGGCGGCGCCTCTCCTCGAGCTCGACCCCGGCCAGCGTCAGCGGTAGCGCGACGTTGTCCTCGACCGTCATTGAAGGGATGAGGTTGAAGGTCTGAAAGATCGTGCTGACGCGCTGCAGCCGGTAGTCGGACAGCTCGCGGTCAGGGAGCTCGCCGAGGGCCAGGCCGGCGCCGTAGACGTGGCCGGCCGTCGGGCGGTCGAGGCCGCCCATCAGGGCGAGCAGCGTGCTCTTGCCGCATCCCGAAGGGCCGACGATCGCGACGAACTCGCCGGGCCCGATGTCGAGGGTCACGTTGCGCAGCGCGGTCACGTGCATCTCGTTCCGGCCGCCAAACTCGCGCGAGACCGAATCGAGCCTCAGCCCGACCGCCTGACCCAGGAGGTCCCTGAACTCGTCGACCGGGGTTGCATCCGGCAGGGGTGGGGGCGCAGGAGCCGGCAGCTCGGCTGCGGGACTCGGCTCTATCGCCAGGACCGCGGCGGCTTCGACGGCCGCTTCCTGGGCTGGTTCATGGGACGCGCCATTTTCGCCGTTGGTGACGGTTGCCCCGGCGTTCTGGCGCGCGCGGCGACGGCGGCGTCTTGAACCGCTGGGATCGCTCGGATCAGTTACGACAGTTGCCAACCCCCGCCCTCCTTCTCCCGCAGTCTAAGTGTTGGCTTAACGGTTAGCGGCCGGGTTTGGCTACTTGCTTCTCGAGCCAGTTCAGGTAGGCGGACGACCCCCCTTCGATCGGCACCTGCAGGATCTCCGGAATGTCGTATTCGTGGTGTTCGCGCACGAACTCGTGGACCGCCGGCGCGAGCGATTCCAGCGTTTTGATCAAAAGCAGCGCCTCGTGCTCGCGCTTGAGCTGCCCGTCCCAGTAATAGAAGGAATGGACCGTCGGTATGACCGAGCAGGACGCCGCGAGATGCTCCACCACAAGCGCCTCCCCCAGCCGCTCAGCGTCGTCGCGGCCCCCCATCGTGACCATGATGAGGACGGCTTTATCCACCGACTAATTCTCGGCCTTTATGGGGCGGTCGAGCCACACAGTGCCCGCGAGGAGGGCGATCGCGCCGAGGATGAGGCCGCCGATGACGTCGGATTCCCAGTGCACGTCGAGGTAGAGGCGGTCGAAGGCCATGACGACGATGATCACGATGGCTGCCGGCATCGCAAGCGAGCGGACCAGCGGCGACGGTGAGAGGCGGCGCACGACGAATGCCAGCAAGCCGAACACGATCACCGTCCTCATCATGTGTCCGCTCGGAAAGCTGTTTCCGCCGAGGCTTCCTTGGAGAAGCTCGCTGAGGCTTGGGCCGTCCGCCTGCTCGATCGAACGCGGCGGGCCAGGTTGATGCAGGTTGTGTTTGTAGAAAAGCTCGAACGCTTCCGCGGCAAAGAAAACCAGGACCACGAGCGCGTCCGACCCGAAGCCACCCTGCCACAGGAAGATGAGCAGCCCAAACATCAGGATCGTGGCGAGCTCGATGCTGCCGAGCTCGGCGATAGCCTGGAAGACCGGGTGCAGTGATGGCTGCCAGGCGTCGTGCATCGCCTGCGCGACCTGCAGGTCGAGGCTCGTGAACGCGCCGGCGGTGATCGCGATGGTCAGCGCGATGAACGCGACGCTGAGAACCGCGATCCCGAAAAGGCGCGGGATCAGTGCTGACAAGTGCGGCAGAAAACGGTTGTGCGGCCGGCGATGCGAATCGAGCTCAACGGACGGCCGCACGTGAAGCATGGCTCACCCGCGCGACCATAGACCAGCAGCTTTTCCTGCTGGCCACCGATCTCTCCCCATGCGTCTCTGTATGTGTCGACCGAGCTTCCGCGATTGGCGATCGCGACCAGCAGCGATTCGCGCAGCGACTCGTGCAGGCGCACCGCGGATCTCTTGCTGACCGTGCGCGCGATTCGATCGGGCCGCAAGCGCGCTCGGTGGAGCGACTCGTCGGCGTAGATGTTGCCGACACCTGCGATCGCGCCCTGGTCGAGCAGAACGGCCTTCAGCGCGGTCCGGCGTTTGCGCAGGCGCCGGTAAAGCTCCTCGGCCGCGAATTCGGGGTCGATCGGCTCGGGGCCAAGCTGCGGCATCTTCTTCGACGAGAGCAGCGCCTCCTGGGTGCCAAGCAGCAGCCGGCCAAACCGCCTCGTATCGCGATAGCGCAATTGCATGTTGTTTTCCAGAAAGAACACCGCGTGGGTGTGTTTGGCCAGTGGCGATACCGCATCGACCAGCCGGAGCTGGCCCGTCATACCGAGATGCACCACCAACAGAACGTTGTTGTCGAATCGAATGAGGATGTACTTGCCGCGACGCCCGACCGACTCGATTCGCATACCGACCACCGCGTCGATGAACTCTTCCGGCTCGGGGTGCCGGACGATGGTGGGAAACGCGAGCTCGCATCGTGTGATCGTCCGGCCGACGAGGTGCGGCCGCAGGTCCGCAACGATCGTTTCCACTTCGGGAAGCTCAGGCACAGTGGGTATTCGCCAATCCCGAAACCAACGGATAGTCCGGACTAACAGGGCTTTTCGACGAGCAAAACGTCGGATAGTGCGGACTATCCGAAAAACTCCGCTCAGGCACGGACGACCGCGAGCTTTTTCATGTCGGCCCAGTTCGGACCGACCTTCATCTCGACCTCGATTCCAGTCTCGAGCTCATACGCGCCGGTCATGATGCGCGGCACCTTCTCGGCGAACTGATCGACCTCGGAACGCGGCACCTCGAACAGCAGCTCATCGTGGACCTGCAGCAACATCCGACCTTCGATCTGGTCGGCGTCGATCTCTCGATGCAGCCGGACCATCGCGATCTTGATGATGTCCGCGGCCAGGGACTGCATCGGAAAGTTGATCGCCATGCGCTCGGCGGCGCCGCGCAGCTGGAAGTTCGGTGAGCGGAGGTCGGGGATCGCACGGCGACGACCTGTCGCGCTGACCACGAATCCTTCCTCGCGCGCCTTGCGCCTCACGTCGTCGAGGTACTCGCGCAAGCGCGAATAAGTGGACCAGTACTGGCCGAGAAATTCACGCGCCACATCGCCCGTGATGCCGAGCTGCTGGGAAAGCCCGTACTCGCCCTGCCCATAGATAGAGCCGAAGTTCGCCACCTTCGCGAGCCGCCGCTGGTTCGGATCGACGGTCTCGATCGGAATCTTGAACACCGCAGCGGCCGTGGCCGTGTGGATGTCCTGGCCCGCCGCGAAAGCGCCGAGGAGCTTGGGGTCGCCGCTGAGGTGGGCCGCGATGCGCAGCTCGATCTGCGAGTAGTCGGCCGAGACCATGACGTGGTCTGGCCGCCCCGCCTTGAACGCACGCCGGATCCGCTGGCCCAGCTCCGTGCGGATGGGGATGTTCATCAGGTTCGGGTTCGACGACGCGAGCCGCCCGGTCGCCGTGCTGGCCTGTCCGAACGACGTGTGAACCCGGCCGCTCAGTGGATCCACCAGCTGAGGCAGCGCGTCCACGTATGTCGACTTCAGCTTGGACAGCTGCCGGTGCTCGAGGATCAACCCGATGATGGGGTGCTTCTCGCGCAGCGCCTCCAGGGTGTCGGCGTCGGTCGAATAACCGGTCTTGGTCCGCTTGCCGACCGGGAGCCGCAGGTCTTCGAACAGGACCTTGGCGAGCTGCTGTGGAGCGTTGAGGTTGAACTTCTGACCCGCGACCTGCTCGACCTCGGACTCGATGGCCGCCAGCTGCCCACCGAGCTCCTCCTGCATCTGCTTGAGGTAGGGCACATCGATCGCAACGCCCTCCGACTCCATGTCGGCCAGCACGCCCGCGAGCGGCAGCTCGATCTCGTGAAAGAGGTAATCGACCCCGAGGTTCCGCATCTCCGCCTCGAGCCTCGGCCGCAGGTTGAGGATTGCCTCCGCGCGACGTGCCGCGAACTCGGCGGCCTCGTTCTCGCCGATGGCCGAGGGTTTTCGGGCGGCTCGGCCCGTGCCCAGCAGCTGCTCGGCGCTGACCAGCTCCATGCCCAGGAACTCGCGCGCCAGGTCTTCGAGCCGGGGGTCGCGAGAGCCGGCGCCAAGCAGGTATGCGGCGAGGAACGTGCTGAACGCCCACTCGCGCTTGCCGCCGCCAAGCGAGCGAAGCGCGAGCTCCGTCTCCTTTGCATCGTGGCCAGAGATCGGGCGGCCGGACAGAGTCGTCGCCACGGCGTCCATCGCCTCCGGCCGGGCGACGTAGAAGGTTTTGCCACCCGCCGACACGCCGAGGCCTGAAACTCGGGCGCCGCGCCCGGCGCCCTCGGTGAAGGCGAAGACGCCGGCGTCTGGAGACCCGTCGAGCAGGCTCGCGGCTTCGGTAGGGTCCTCGACGATCGCCAGGCCGGCCGGCGAGGGCGCCGCCTCGAACGTGAGGCTCGGCTGCACCGGGACCTGGTCGGGTGGCGGAAACCGGCTGAGCAGCTGGCGGAACTCGAAGTGGTCGAAAACCCGCCGGGCTCGCTCGTAGTCGTAACGCGTCCAGCGCGCCTTCTCCAGCTCGAGCGGGACGGGCACGTCCCTGACGATGGTGACCATGCGCTTGCCCAACCGGACCCTGTCGGCGTTCTCCTTGAGCGCCTTCTTCAGCCGTCCCTCCGGCAGCTCATCGACCTTCTCCAGCAGTGTGTCGACCGTGCCGTAGTCCTGGACGAGCTTGGCCGCGGTCTTGTCCCCGACCCCTGGCACGCCCGGAATGTTGTCCGACGTGTCTCCCCTCAGGGCCTTGAAATCGATGAGCTGCGGCGGCTCGAAGCCGTAGCGCTGGCGCACCTGGTCCGGCCCGTAGACGAACGTGTCCGTGATGCCGCGGCGCGGCACTAGCGCCTCCACCGATTCGGTCACGAGCTGCAGGCAGTCGAGGTCGCCCGACACGATGGTGACGGAATGGCCGCGTTCTTCGGCGATTCGCGCGAGCGTCCCGATGACGTCATCGGCCTCAAACCCCTCTACGCCGTAGATGGGGATCGAGAACGACTCGAGAACTTCGCGGACCATCTCCAGCTGTGGGCGCAGGTCGTCGGGCATGGCCCGGCGTCCAGCTTTGTACTGCTCGTACTCCTGGGAACGAAATGTGGGTTTGCCGAGATCGAAGGCGGCGATCGCGTACTCGGGACGCGACGCAAGCACTATCGCAAGCATCGACGTGAAGCCGTACACGGCGTTTGTCACCCGGCCGTCGGAGGTGCTCATGGGCGGCAGGGCAAAAAAAGCCCGGTAGATCAGGCTGTGGGCGTCGATCAGGATCACCCGCCCGCGCCTACCCTTCGCCACGTTCGGATTCTACGTAGCCACAGGGCGTCACCCGGAGGGGGTCCTGGGCGTTCAAATAGCAGGGATGCCGAGGACCGAAGGGTAATATGGAGCCGAGGATGAAAAACCTCATCGAGGTGTCCGTGGACAGCATTCGGATACACATGCCGACTGCCCAGCACCTGGTCATCCTCAAAGAGAAGGAAGCCGACCGCTACCTGCCGATCTGGATCGGTTCGTTCGAGGCGCAGGCCATCGCGACCAAGATCTCCGGCAACGCGCTCGGTAGGCCTCTCACCCATGACCTCATGGCCACCGCGTTCGGCGACCTGGGCATCAGCGTCCGGAGAATCGTGGTCACGCGTCTGGCAGACCAGGTCTTCTACGCGCGCCTCTACGTCAAGCAGAACGGCCGCGACCTGGACTTCGATGCCCGTCCCTCCGATGCGATCGCGCTTGCGGTGCGCGTCGAATGCCCGATCTTCGTGGCCACCGAGGTGATGGAAACCGCCGGCATCATTCCCGAGGCGGACGAGATGGACGGCGACAAGGACAAGACCGAGAACACCGTCGTCGACGAGGAACGCCTCGCCGTTTTCAGAGACTTCGTGAACAGCCTGGACCTCCCCGAGCTTCCTGACGAGCCGGGTGCCAAGGACGAGCCCGGCGCTCAGGACAGGCCCGGAGGTCGCCCCGGCCGGGGCTGACAAACACGCAAGTCTCAGGCGAGGTCGACCTCGCCATCCGCATCACGATCGCCATGGGCCTCGGACTCCTCATCGGCGCCGAGCGTGAGTTTCGTGGCCACCCGGCAGGCCTGCGCACGATGGCCTTGATCAGTGCTGGGTCGTGCATGTTCACAGGCCTCGGCCTCATTCCAGACTTCGCCAAGACGGTGGACCCCACTCGCATCGCGGCCCAGATCGTCACGGGCGTCGGGTTCCTCGGCGCGGGCAGCATCCTGCGGCAGGGAGAGCTCGTGCGCGGACTGACCACCGCTGCGTCCATCTGGGTCGCGGCTTCGCTCGGCATGGCTGTTGGTTTTGGCTACTACGGTGTGGCGGTCTACGTGACCGTCATCGTCGTCATCGTCCTTTTCGCCCTCAAACCGCTTGAAGAGCGTTTGTTCCGGCGCAGGGGACACCGGCGCGAGACGGATACGCTGCCGGACGAGCTTCCGCAGTGACCGATCGCAAGGTTGCCATCGTCACCGACTCCACGTCCGACCTGCCGTCCCAACTGGCGCGGACACGTTCCATCACCATCGTGCCGCTCACTCTGCATTTCGATGGCCGCTCGCTGCTCGACGGTGTCGACATCAAGCCGTCCGAGTTCTATCGCAAGCTGCCCAACGCAACAATGCACCCGACGACCTCGCAGCCCGCGCCTGGCCAATTCGCTGAGGTGTACGGTGAACTGCTAACGAATCACGACGCGGTCGTTTCGGTTCACATCTCCGAGAAGCTGAGCGGGACATACGCCTCGGCGGTGCAGGGTGCGGATATGACAGATCCGAAACGAGTCCATGTGGTCGACTCGGAGCTGGTTTCGATGTCACTCGGATTGCTCACGCTCGCGGCATCCGAGCTCGCCGCTCGGGGCGCGAGCGCTGAATCGGTGGTGGAGCGCATTAGCGCAATGCGTGACCAGGTGCAGACGTACTTCTCGGTGGCCACCCTCGAATTCTTGCGACGCGGTGGACGCATCGGTCGCGCGAACGCGCTGCTCGGCTCGGTGCTGCAGGTGAAACCGGTGCTCTGCATACGCGACGGGCTCGTCACCCCACTCGAGCGCGTGCGCACTTTCGACCGCGCCCTGAATCGGGTGATCGACCTGGCGCGCGAGGTCGATCGGGGCAAGGGATTGTGCGTGGTGGTCGGACACGCCGACGCGGAGCAGGACGCTGAGCGCGTGGCCCGCGAGCTGGAGCCTGTGGCCGAGACCCTGATGATCCAGCCGCTTGGTCCGGTCGTCGGGGCACACGCGGGGCCGGGTGTCGTCGGGGTCGGTTGCTACCCGGCTGACCTCCTCCCGCTCGGGATCAAGACTGCTGCCAGCACACGAGCTCGGGCGTGACAGATTTGCGCAGGCGCCCGTCGACCGCAAGAGCCTGCAGGTGCGCCAGCCCTTCCTGGAGCGCAAGCCTCTTCTCGTAGAGGTTGTCGCGCGGACCCCACAGCTCGAGCGCGACCTGCCACGCCGTCTTCTTGTCCCGGCCCACGATCTCCTGGATCTGGTCCAGCCGCCGGTGATGGTGCGAGACCAGAGCATCGACTCGAGCGGTGACATCCGCGAACGGGCGTCCGTGCGCAGGCAAGACGAGTTTCGGCTTGCGGTCAACCATGCGCTCGAGGCCCTGGAGGTAGTCGTGCAGCGGATCGGGTGTGCTCTGAGGATGCAGCCCGATGTTCGGTGAGAGCTCGGGCAGGATGTGGTCGCCGGCGAAAAGCAATCCAGTGCCTTCCTCGTAGAGGCAGATGTGTCCAGGTGAATGGCCCGGCGTCCATTCCACGTGCAGCGAATGCCGGCCCATGTCGATGAACTCCGCTCCGTCCAGCTGCACGGCGGGCTCCGCGGGTTTGACGACCTGGCTCAGCGCCCGCTGCGAGTTGCTGATGATCTCTGCCTCGTCTCCCGGCACGCCGTTGATGAGCAGGTAATGCCGGACCTGCTCGACCAGGTGCTCCAGCTCCACGTATCGCGGATGGACGAGCGGAACTTCGAGACGATGCATGTAGAGATCCGCACGACCTTCGCCGGCGAGCGTGCCCGCCGCGCCGTAGTGGTCGGGGTGGATGTGCGTGACGGCAAGGCGCCGCAGGCGCCGCGCTCCCAGCTGTTCGAGCGCCTTGTAGATGGCGTCGACCGACTCGTCGGAGTTCATGCCGCAGTCCAGCAGGTCCGCCTCATCGCCGTCCGTGAAAACAAAGACGTTGACGAGGCCATCCTCGAACGGGATCGGCAGGCGGAGCTCGAAAACGCCGTCGGCGACCTCGCTCAGCGCGATCTCGATGGCCATGCCGGCATTCTCCCTGACCCGTCTAAGATGAGTAGTACGCCGTACTCGAACGTACTAAAAACACATGGAACATTTACGGGAGGAGCCGATGTCCGAAGTCCAGATGACCCCCGACCAGATCGTGGACGCGATGCCCGAGTACTTGATCCCCGAGAAAGCGGCGACCACCAAAGCCACCATCCAGTTCGACCTCAGCGGGGATGGCGGCGGCAAATGGTGGGTCAAGATCCACGACGGCAAAGCCGAGTCAGGCAAGGGCGACCCGGGCGAGCCCGCGAACCTGACGCTCCTCGCCGACGCTCATGACTGGGTCAAGATCATGACCGGCCAGCTGGACGGGACCGCCGCCTTCATGCAGGGCAAGCTGAAGATCAAGGGCGACATGGGCCTGGCGATCAAGATGCAGACGCTGTTCCGGCGCCCCAACTAGTAGCTGAACTTCCAGGTGGCCAGCCTGGTTGACATCTCCGTCTCGAGGTTCAGCAGGCCGGAATGCAGGTCCATGACCACCACGTGGTGAGGGGTCAGCGCGACACGCCTTCCATCGGCTAGCTTGACCGCCTGGACCGAGTTGCCCCACGAGATCGAATCGCTCGTGGGCGAATGCGACAGGTTCGCCTGCATCCACGAGAACAGGTCCGCGGAATCGCCGCGTTCGTAGGTTGAAAGGATCATGAACGCGAAGTCGCCCGGACAAGGGCTTGCCGAGCGGCTCGACGAGCCGGCGCTTGCCGCACTCGGGCAAGGCTTGGGGGTAGGCGGCACGTAGGTGACGTCGAACGTCAGGTCGAGTCCTGGCGGGCTTTCGCTGGCCTGCGAGCGCTCCGTGTACTTCCAGGTTCCCGGGTAGCAGAATCCCCAGCCCGCCTGCGGGTCCTCGAACCCGTGGTCACCCTGCGAGCACTTGAGATCGCTGCCGATCTGAGGTACGCTCGGCACCGGGCGAGCGGAGGAACCCACCTGGCAGCTGGCCAGCAAGAGCGCCAGAGCGAGCGCCAGCACGATTTTCGGGGGATTTGGCAGCGGGGTCGGCATCCGGCGACTAATTGTGCGGGAGCAGGTACGCCTGCCGGTGCACGCGTTTTGCTCTCGGAATCCAAACGACGCCGGGGCCGGTAATGAGTTTGGAGGGGGGATCAGCAATGGCGATTCGGAAAAAGGCAGACGACGCTCCACAGGAGAGGCTGGAGGCTGACCGGAAGCGACTCGAGCTCCTGGCCGCCCAGTGCGGCGAGGAGGCGGGGTTGCACCGGCCTCTGAACGACGTGGTCGGCGGCGTGATCACCGGGATCCCGGAAGAGACCGACCTGGCCCAGGCCCTGTCCGACCGGGAGACGAGCGACCTCCTCGTCCACCTGCTCGACGAGAACAGGGAGCAGGTCGAAAGGGCGCTCGAGCGCCTGCGCGAGGGCGCGTACGGGGTCTGCGAAGGCTGCGGCCGTCGTATCCCAGAGGCTCGGCTGAAGTATCAGCCGGCCGCGACGCGCTGCGTCGAGTGCCAGTCCCACTGGGACAGGCTCAACGGCAGAACCGCCTAGCTCTTGTTCTCCACGCCCCTCTCCCCTCAGGGGAGAGGGTTAGGGAGAGGGGGGAGCGCAGGGGCTTAACCTGTCCTCCGTGCGCGCGCCCGTCCCCTGGAAGTGGGTCGCGCTCCTCGCCGCGGTCAAGCTCGGCGTCACCACGGCGGTCGCGGACCGCTACGGCTGGCACCGCGATGAGCTGTACTACCTGGCCTCGTCCCACCACCTCGCCTTCGGCTACGTCGACTACCCCCCGTTGGTCCCGCTCCTCGCGGCGGCGGACCAAGCCATTGCGCCCGGCTCGCTCGTAGCCCTGCGAGCGCTCCCGGCCCTTGCCGGAGCCGTCATCATCGTCCTGACCGCCCTGATCGCTCGCGAGCTCGGAGCCGGCACCCGCGCCCAGGCGTGGGCCGCGTTCGCGCTGCTGCTGTCGCCGATGTTCATCGGCGGCAACCTGATGTTTCAGACCGTCGCATTCGACGAGCTCGTATGGGCGATAGCAGTGTTTGCCTTCGCGCGATTGCTCCGCGACGGCAACCAACGCCTGTGGCCGCTCGCCGGCCTTGTCATCGGCGTTGGCCTGGAAACGAAATTCACGATCGCGGCGCTGCCCGTCGCGATACTCCTCGGCATCATGGTCACGGGGCGGCGGAGCGTACTCGCGTCGCCATGGCCGTGGATCGGCGTTGGCGTCGCGACCCTCCTGTTCCTCCCCAACCTCGCGTGGCAGGCGACCCATGACTGGATCAGCGTCCAGTACACGATCTCCCACCACGGCAACACCGACGGGCCAGTCGCCTTCTGGCTGCAGCAGCTCCTGCTGTTCAACCCGCTGTTCCTGGTGCCTGGCGTCGCCGGCCTGGTCACCTTGCACCGGGACGCCAGATTCGCGCCTCTCGTCTATGCCGTCATCGGGGTCGAGCTCATCTTCTTCGCCGCCGGCGGCAAGGCTTACTATCCGGCGCCGGTCTATCCGGTGATCTACGCAGCGGGGGCGATGTGGCTCGACCAGCGACTGAGATCGACCATCGGCCTCACCGCGTTCGCGGCCGCATCGCTCGCATTGATCCTGGTCCTGCTCCCGATCGGACTGCCTGTCCTGCCCGTGAAGACGATGGTGTCAATGAAGCTCTGGCAGGCGCGCAAGGACTACGCCGACATGATCGGTTGGCCAGAGCTGGCCCAGGAAACCGCGCAGGTGTACAACGCGCTGCCGGCCAACCAGAAGGCAAACGCAATCATCCTCACGCAGAACTACGGCGAGGCGGGAGCGGTCGACTATTACGGACCTGCGCTAGGACTGCCGAAGGCGATCAGCCCGCACCTCACCTACTGGTACTGGGCGCCACCCCACCTTGACCCCAGCACGGTTGTCATGGTCGGCTTCAACCCGGAGGTAGCGGGTCGCTACTTCGCGGTTTGCCGCCAGGCCGGGACCGTCACCAACACCCTCGGGATTCACAACGACGAGTTCGGCGCGCCCATCCTCGTTTGCACCAACCCGCGCCAAACGCTCTGGTCAGTGTGGCGGTCGCTTCAGACCCTCGACTGACGGATGGCTCCTCCCCATTCATGGGGAGGTGGCGCGAAGCGCCGGAGGGGCTGAATTAAACCCGCTTAGAAGATCGGCTCCGTAGGCCACCCGCCCCGACCCCCAGGCCCACGACGATCATCGCCAACCCGATCCAGAACCATTTCATATCGCCGGTCATGAAGCTCCCAGGGATGAAACCCAGACCCTGCCCCGCGAACACCGCGCCGATCAGCAAGACGAGCAGTCCCACGACGAACAAGGCGACTCTCACGACAGGCCAGTACCGAGCTCGGTTACCTCAAATTCCGCCGTAGACGACCGACTTCTCCTCCGTGTACTGGAGAAACGCCTGCACGCCGTGCTCCTTCCCGAACCCCGACTGCTTGGTGCCGCCGAAGGGCAGCTCGTCGTGCGCGATCTGCAGCGCGTTGACCCACGTGTAGCCGGCCTCGAGCTCGTGCACACCGCGATGCGCCGCGGCCATGTTGGTGGTCCAGATCGACGACCCGAGACCGTACTGCGAGGCGTTGGCCAGCCGCAGTCCTTCGTCGAGGTCCTTGATGCGCCGAACAGGAAGCGCCGGCCCGAAGACTTCCTCGGTCCACATGCGCGCGCCGTCGGGCACGTTCTCGAGGATCGTCGGCTCGATGAACCAGCCCTTCTCGTACTCCGAGCCCTTCGGCCTGCCGCCCCCGAATACCACCTTCGCGCCGCGGTCGATCGCGTCCTTGACCTGGGCCTCGACCTCGGCCCGCTGTGTTTCCGAGTGCATCGGTCCCATCCGGCTGTCCTTCTCGAGACCGTTGCCGGGCTTCAGCTTCGACGCTCGCGCCACCAGCTTTTCCAGGAGCGCGTCGTACGCGCCCTCCTGGACGTACAGCCGCTTCACGGCGAGGCACGCCTGGCCGCAGTTGAAGAAGCGACCGACCGAGATTGCGCGGGCCGCTCCCTCGAGGTCCGCGTCGTCGAGCACGATGCACGGGTCGCTTCCACCGAGCTCGAGCGTGATCTTCTTCAGGCCTTCCGCAGCCCGTGCCATCACCTTCTTTCCGGTGGGCGTCGAACCCGTGAGCGCGATCTTCCGGATGAGCGGATGCCCGACGATCGCCTCGCCCGTCGCCTGGCCCAGCACCACGTTGACGACTCCCTCCGGCAGACCACCCTCGATCAGGGCCTCGATGCAGGCGAGCGTGGCCAGCGGCGTCGTGCTCGCCGGCTTGAGGACGACCGTGTTGCCCGCCGCGATCGCGGGCGCCACTTTGTTGGCCGCGAGCGTGAGCGGGAAGTTCCAGGGGACGATGGCGCCGCAAACGCCGATCGGGTTGCGGACGACCAGGCCGTAGGTCGAGAGGTCGGGCAGCCTGACGTGCTCGCCGTGGATCTTGTCGGCGAGGTCGGCGAACCAGGCGATGTTCTCGCCGAACCGCTGCGCCTCGATGCGCGACTCGAGGAGGGTCTTGCCCTGCTCCTTGGTCAGGATCGGTGCGATGTGCTCGACCTTCTGCAGCATGTGCTGCGCGGCCTTGTGGAGGATTTCCGCACGCTTGTTCGCCGGCAGCTTGGACCAGGTTGTGAATGCTTTCGCCGCCGCCTGTGCCGCCTTGTCGACGTCCGCGGCACCGCCGGACGGGACCTCGTCGACGACCTCGCCAGTGGCCGGGTTGCGGACCTCATAGGTCTTGCCCGACGCGGCCTTGGTCCTGTCGCCTTCGATGATCATCGTCGCCATGCGGCACCCCCGTAGCTATTTCTATGGATCGTTCGATTCATTATGTGGCGAGGCGGGCGTGCGCCGTTTTGCTCAGTCGGCGACCCGGCCAAAACCCCGCCACGAGTTGCGGTTGCGCCAGCTGATCGTCACGTCCCGCAGCTCGCCGCGCCGAAACCAGCTCTCGAACTCTTCGCGCCGCAGATAGAAGGCGACCGGCGCTACGAGGTGATCGAACACGATGTTGTAGTTCCTGCGGAAGCTGAAGCTCGACAGGCTGTAGAGGTACTCGCGTGAAGGCAGAGCCCTGAAAAGCGCGGTTTTGTGGAGCGGCCTGTACACGCCCTTCACCAGCGAATGCAGGACCACTGACATCGGCCAGGCGATCACCGGCAGGACGGATGGCGGGATGTGGGTTGTGACGTTCTCGCGCAGCGGGTTGATGAAGCCGTGCACGACGGCGTTGTTTTCCCGGCCGTAGACCCATGCGAAGATCGCGCCACCCGGTTTTACGAAACGCACGAGCGACTGGAAGCCGGCCTCCGGATCGGGCATGTGATGGAGCACGCCGATCGAGTAAATGAAGTCGAAAGGACCTCCTTCATCCGCTCGTGCAAACGGAGGGTGGTTGATGTCGCCCTGCACCACGTGAGCGTTCGGCATCTTGCCGATGTTCTCGTAAGCCGTGTCGACGGCGTCGCTCAGGTCCATCCCCACAACATCGCGGGCCCCGTACCGCGCCGCGTAGAAGGCGTGGCGGCCGTTGCCGCAGCCCGCGTCGAGCACGACCTTGCCCCGGAAGAAGTCGGGTTGGATTGGATGGATCCAGTCGAGGAATTGCGCCTCGTACTCGTCGTAGAGCTCGACGAACTCCCGCCACTGCCAGCCAAACGCTGCGGCCGTCTGTTGAGACACTCGGGAAGGTTCAGGTGGAAGAAGCCGTGGCACACCGTTGCTTATCGCGTAGCAAGCAGTGCATTTCCGGCAGGCAAGTTCGCCCGTTGCTATCTCGCCATCGCGGTCCCGCTCACCCTCACGCAGCTCAAGCGCCGCCCCACACGAAGGACACGCGAGCATCGGTACCAGGCGGGGCTTCATCCCACCTTGCGAGCGACGCATAGAAGTGATGCTCCGAATGGCATGTCGACGCGCCGGAGGATTGGAATCTCGAACTCGAAGATTCTCCGAAGGATTCCGTTAGACCATTCCGGATGCAGGTCATTTTCGGTGTCGTAGTCGTTCCGAAACCTCATTCGGAGCTTCAGCCACTGCCTTCCGGCATAGATGACTGGTAACAGGAAGGTTGAGACATATGTCTGGCGTTCGATCTCGAGACCTGAGCGCAACACCGCATCGCGAAGAGTTCCCGAAACGTAGCGCCTCTTGTGGTGGGAGACATCGTCTTGCAGACTCCACAACCACCGGTGGGCAGGTACAAAGATGAAAAGGCGGCCGCCCGGCTTGAGCACTCGAGAAAACTCACAAAGCGCGGCTACGTCGTCGTCGAGGTGCTCCAGCACATCCAGCGCCGTCACAACGTCAAATCGGTTCGAGGCGAATGGAAGCTCAAGGACGTCTGCATTCTGGACGTTGACCAGTCCGCGTCTGCGGCAAAACTGGAGAGCCTCGTCAGAAATGTCAACCCCGCTAACGCTCCCCAGATGGCTCAGCTGCTGCAGCATCAGGCCGGTTCCACAGCCGGCGTCCAAAACGTCGAGATCATCCCGATCTCGGTACCGCTGCCGTATCCAGTCCAGGACGATGTTGCGCCGCGCCGCGAGCCACCAGTGGGTGGCTTCGGTGTCATAGAGGATTTGATAGGTGTGAGTTTCCAACCTGCCGTATTTAACCAACCGGGTGGCCGGTTTGATCAGGATTCGATAATTAGGCATTCGTTCAGCAGCGCATTTGGGGAGGGCGTGACATGCCGGTGAGGTTGGAGAAGCAGGGCGGAGTCGGCATCATCGTGCTCGACCGGCCGCCGGCCAACAGCTACGACTATGCATTTCTTCGGTCCTTCGCGGGCGTGGTTGACGATGTGCGCGCCGACGAAGACATCCACGCCGTGGTGGTCACCAGCGCCTCGGAAAAGTTCTTCTCGGCCGGTGCGGACGTCAGCGCATTCGCCGCCGGCACGACCCGCTCGCGCGTCATGACCGCGACGCTGGCACACGAGGCGTTCAGGAAGATGGAGAACACGCCCATCTTTTTCATCGCCGCCATCGCCGGGCACTGCCTGGGCGGCGGTTTTGAGCTGGCCCTGGCCTGTGACCTGCGCTTCGCCGCCGAGGGCACCTACCAGATCGGTCTTCCCGAGCTGAACCTTGGACTCTTCCCCGGAAGCGGCGGCACGCAGCGACTGCCCCGTCTCGTCGGGCTGTCGAAGGGCATGGACTTCATCATCAACGCCACCACGATGCCGCCGGCCCAGGCCAAGGAGGCGGGCCTGGTCGACCGCCTGTTCCCCGATGCCGCCTCCTGCCGCGAGGGGGCGATCGAGTACGCGACGAAGATCGCATCCGGTCCGAGCGTGGCGCTCGGCCACGCCAAGCTCGCGATCACCCAGGGCTACGGCGCTCCGCTCGACCTCGGCCTCGCCCTCGAACGCGAAGCGATCAGCCGCGTGTTCGTCTCGCAAGACGCCAACGAAGGCATCAAAGCATTCGGCGAAAAGAGGAAGCCCGAGTTCAAGGGAGAGTGATAGGCTTCCGTCCGTAAATTCAAGAAGGAGGTGGCGTTTCCATGGCTGAGCTTGCAATGACCTCATCCCGGCCGTCGGCCGCCTCCGGAGCCCGCCCCAGCTAAACCTCCGGCGCTGCGGACCGACAAAGTCCGCTCGTTCATGACCGGAGGAGCTCGAGTTGCCTGACCACGATTCCCAGCTCGCCGTGCTGGGCTGGGATCTCCAATACGAGGAAAAGTTCAAACAGATCGCCGGCCCTCGCGACGCGCCCGCGCGCGTGGTCGCCGATTTCGGCGCCGAATACGTTCTCCACGACGGATCCGCGACGCTTCGCGCCACCACACGCAAGGTCGACCCTGCAGTCGGCGATTGGGTCGCCTTCGAGGGAGGCGCCATCAATGGAATCGTCGACCGCCGCACGGTGTTCTCGCGCCGTGCCGCCGGAGTCGAGACGCTCGAGCAGGTCCTCGCGGCCAACGCCGACCTTGCATTCGTGGTGGCGGCGGCGACCGACGTCAACACGCGAAGGATCGAGCGCTACCTGACCATCGCTTGGCAGAGCGGCGCGGTCCCGATCGTCGTCCTGACCAAAGCGGACACCACACAGACCCCCGAGGCGATGCGCGCCGAGCTCGAATCCGCGGCGGGCGGCACGACGGTGATCGTCACCAGCAGCGTTTCGGGCGAAGGGATAGAAGAGGTCGCGCGTCTGCTGCGGCCCGCCCGCACCGCCGTGCTGCTGGGCCCCTCCGGCACAGGCAAATCGACCCTGATCAACGCCATCCTCGGCGCAGAGGTGATGCGGACCCGTGAGATCCATCGCTCCGGCGAAGGCCGACACATGACCAGCCACCGCCAGCTGGTGCAGCTGCCGGAGGGCGGGATGATCATCGACACTCCCGGCCTGCGCGAGGCGCAGCTCTGGGGTGGTGAAGATGTCCTCGCCAACATATTCGAGGACGTCGAAGCGCTCGCCTTCCAGTGTCGCTTCAGCGATTGCGCGCATGAGACGGAGCCAGGGTGCGCGATCAAGTCGGCGCTCGCCGATGGCAGCCTCGACGCGGACCGATTCAAGAGCTACCGCAAGCTGATGCGCGAGCTGCGGGCCGTGGCGGCCAAGACCGATGCCCGCATCCGCATCGAGGATCGAAAGAAGTGGAAGCAGATCACGATGGCGGCGCGGACCAGGACTCGTCCGTGAATAGAAGAGCCTGGCGCGATGCCAGGCTCTTCGGGGGAGGCAGGGATCGTTACTTCTTGCGGTGGACGCCGTCCCAGAACGGCACGTGGCCCTTGGAGATCCGGTCGACAGTCTTGTCGGCTTGCGCCTGGGTGATGACCTTGTGCTCGACGAGCGTGGCGAGGCGGGGCTTCAGGTTGGCGACGAGCTTCGTCCCGAACTGCTCCTTGGTCATGCCCTTGTCTTTGGCCAGGTCGGAGACCTTCTGACCAGCCCTGAGGTCTTTCACCAGAGTCTCGGGGGTGATGCCCAGGACGTCAGCCTCGGACTCGATGAGTGCTCGGCGAATGGCTCGCCGGTCGGCGTGCTTGTCGCCCTGCCCATTAACTGACGGCTGCGTGGCCCCGGCGGTCGGTGTCGGCTTGGGCGAGGTTGCGGCGAGCGCGCTCACCGCGCCGACGCTGAGCAACGCGGCGACGCCGGCCGCACCAACTGTTTTGACGGCGATTGCTGCAAACGGGTTCATGTCGTTCTCACCTCAGAATTTCGTTTCCGGTCGACCCACATCAGGTCAACGCCCACGATGAGGTGGCGCTGTCAGAGCGCCGTTCGGCACGAATCAGACTTTTGTAACTAGGAGCGGGTCCAGAATCCTTCGGGATCAAAACGCCTGATTGAGGCGAGCTCCGATTCTGTCGGCGCTGATGTTTCGCTTACAGCATCAGAGACCTGTAAAGACCATCCCGTGTAGGCAGCAACCTCATCAACCGTGTGGCCGGGGTGCACCGAGGCGAGGTAAGCCTCACCCCCACCTTCGGGAAATCGCAGCACGCCGAGCGTGGTGATGATCGCGACCGGTCCGCCGCCCAGCAGGCCGTTGCGCTTTCTCCATCCCGGTGAGCCGTCGCCGTAACCGGGCGAGGTCACGAAAGACACCTTTTCGACCAGGCGCCGCGGCTCGTGGCTCATCAAGGTCACCCAGCGGCGGCTCAGGATCGAGATGTCGGCACCTCCCCCGCTCCCCGGCAGCTTGACCTCCGGACGGCGCGGGTCGCCGACGTACGAGGTGTTGAGGTTGCCGAAGCGATCCACCTCGGCGCCGCCGATGAAGCCAAGGTCCACCTCGCCCTGGGCCATCAGCGCCATCGCATTCGACATGCGCGTCGCCCACAGCGCGCCCGCCACGTTGGGCGGATCGCCCATCGTGCCGAGGAACGCGGAGGCGGGCTGGTCGCGCATGAGGCCGACCTCGAAGAGCCCTCGCGCCTCAGGCGCGTGGGAGTTGCGCGCGACCGCGTAGGCGAGGATCGGCAGTCGCATGCCGACGAAGACCACGTCGCCGTCACGGATCTCGCGCGCGGCGACGGCGACCATCAGCTCTTGAGGCGTGTAGCTCTCACTCATCGCCGAAGTCCGCAGGGACCGAAGGGCGGTGGTGTTTGATCCGCAGCGCATCAGGATCGATTTGCTTCAAGTACTCCGCGCGGTCGGGCACGTCCAGCACCCACTGGCGCAGCCACCCCTCAAAGCCCTCGACGGTCCGCGACCGCTCGGCGTAATCCCGATGGAAGGCGTGATCGCGCTTGAAGAATCCCTGCACCGGCGAGGGATGCGCTCCACCCGGCTCAGGCACGACGGCGGCGACCTTCGTCTCCGGAAACAGGATCCGGTTGGGGTCGCTCAAGGTCACGCTCGCGTCGACCAGCTCCTCGCAGCTGATGACGATGCGCCCGGACGCCAGGCCGGCCTCCTCGCTGACCCCAAGCGGTCCCCACGCATGGGCGCGGCCGAGCTCGTCCGCCCGCTGCACGTGGACGATCGCAACGTCGGGACGCACCGCTTTCACCTGGACCAGACCATCGGCCACCGAGAGATCCGGGTTGGTGCGCAGGATGTCGCTTCCCAGCAGCGTGCGGGTGGGCAGGCTGGGCACGTTCCATGCCGCCGCCCACAACGCGAGCGAGATCGAGAAGTTGGAATGGTCGTGCACCTCGAGCGCGTGCGGAACTTCCTGTTCGCACGCGCGCCGGTAGCAGTGGCCCAGGCCCTCCGACACGTTGCCAACCCATGCCGCCGTCACGCGCCTGACGCAGCCGGCGCCGATCAGCTGGTCGAACAGCGCATCCGAGATGGGCCCGACCAGCTCGAGGTCGCGGCGCTGTTGACGGATGATCTCGTGGCCGGCGGCGAACGGTATCAAGGGCTCGAGCGCGAGACCGAGCGCGATCGTGGCGCCGTCGGGGACGAATCGCTCGATGGCCTGCGCCATCGACATGACCTTCAGGCCCACGTTGAGTGAAGGTAACCCGGGCGACAGGCTACGCGTTGGAACTCGCATGAGGCGGTTCGGCTTGATGGCGGTGGGCGTTGCAGTCGTTCTGGGGGCGTGCACACCCGGGTCACCAGCCACGGGTCACCAGCCAACCCCTTCAAGTGCAGTTGCCAACGGGACCGCATCGCCCGGGGCATCGCCTTCCGTCGTACCCGCGGTCGCGGCCTCACCCCTCAGCATCCCGTCTCCGACACTGCCATTCGTGCGCTGCGACACATCTGTCCTGGAGATGGCAGTGATCGAGGAGGGGGCGGCGGCAGGCAACGTGAGCGCCACCATCGAGGTGAGGAACAAATCGAATCGAGACTGCGACCTCTACGGCTATGCCGGGCTTCAACTCCTTGATGCGGCGGGACATGCTCTCCCGACCCACGTGGTCTGGACAACGAATTCCTTCTTTCTTAACACCCCAGCGACTGAGTCGATGGTCGGCTTGCCTGCCGGCACCCCGCCAATCACGCCCGACCACCCCATCGCCGGCCACGCATATATTCCACTGAGCTGGGACGACGTGCAGATGCCCTGCAGCGAGGTGGCGCAGCTTCAGGTCACACCGCCTGACGCGTCCACTTCTCTGGTTATCGTGGCCGCGCCTCCCACTGGCCAGCCGGCCGCGATGGACGTGTGCTCGGGAGGAACGATCGACGTCAATCCGACGCGCGCCGCGAGTTACTGAGCGATCGATTCCATAAAGGACCGGTAGTTGCGTTCCAGCTCGACCATCGAGTCGCCGCCGAACTTCTCGAGGAACGCCTCGGCCAGCGTCAAGGCGACGACGGCCTCACCGATCACGCCGGCGGCCGGCACGACGCAGACATCGCTTCGCTCATAGTGAGCCTCCGTCTTCTCCTTTGTCTTGAGGTCGATCGACTGCATCGGCTTCTTCATCGTTGAGATCGGCTTGATCGCAACGCGCAGGTCGATCGGCTCGCCGTTGGTCACCCCGCCGGTGATGCCGCCGGCACGATTCGTCAGGTGGCGGAAGCGTCCTTCCTGGTAGTCGATCTGGTCGTGAAACTCAGATCCGCGGCGGGCCGCGCCCTCGAAGCCCGCACCGAACTCCACGGCCTTGATCGCGTTGATCGACATCACCGCCTGCGCCAGCCTGCCGTCGAGCTTGCGGTCCCAGTGGACGTAGCTGCCGAGGCCAGGCGGGAGGCCGCGTGCTATGACGCGAAACGTTCCGCCCAGCGTGTCGCCCTGCTCACCCACCTCGTCGATCGCCGCCACCATCCGCCTGGACGCGTCGGGGTCCGGGCAGCGCACCGGTGACAGCTCGATGTCCTCCTCGGTGACCACGTCGGGATCGATGCCCTCGAATCCGATGTCGATCGTGCCGATCGACTGGGTGAAGCTCAGCACCTCGACTCCAAATTGACGCAGGAGCTTCCGCGCAACGCCTCCGGCCGCGACCCGCGTAGCGGTCTCGCGAGCCGAGGATCTCTCGAGGACGTTGCGGATGTCGGTGTGGCCGTACTTGAGAGCGCCGGCGAGGTCGGCGTGACCGGGTCGCAGGCGGGTCACCACCTTTGGCTCGAAGCCCTCCTTCCCCGCCGTCATCTGGGCGGTCCAGTTGACGTGGTCCTTGTTCTCCAGCACCAGCGTGACCGGGCTGCCGATGGTGAACCCACCCCGCACGCCGCTCACGATCCGGGCGACGTCGGTCTCGATCTTCTGCCGCCCACCCCGCCCATGACCACCTTGCCTGCGCGCGAGATCGCGGCGAAGATCTTCCTCGCTGATCTCGAGTCCGGAAGGCAGGCCCTCGATCACAACTGTGAGCTGGGGCCCATGGGATTCGCCTGAAGTAAGGAACCGAAGCATGGAGGCGATGATAGCTAGCAGTGCCCAGAGCCCTTGAGGTGGCGCTCATCGACGTCGGCGGCACCCTGTGGCCGAATTCCTGGCCGATCCGCAAGGCGGATGCCGGCGGACGTCGCCTCCGGATCCGAGCAGCGATGCCCGGGATCGAGCCGGCCACAGTCGAGGCGCTGGCGGATGACCTCATTGAAAGCAGCCGGCCGGGCGACGAGGCGCGCACCATCTCCACCGAGAACCTGGTCTCGATCAACTCGCCCGCGGAGACGCTCATCACCGGGTGCCTGAGCCGCAGTGGACTGCCGGCCAATGCGGACACGATCCGGCGCATCCGGCGCGCCATGTCGATTCCAGTTTCCGACCGAATGAGGCCGCTGCCCGGAGCGGTCGAGCTGCTGGCCGCCATCCACGACCTCGGAATGCGAAACGTCATCGCCAGCAACACGTACTGGCGCGACGCCGACAGCTACTGGGAAGACTTTCGCCAGCTCGGGATGGCCGAGCACGTCGACGGCATCATCACGTCGGTGGACGCCGGCCATCTCAAGCCGCATCCCGCGGTGTTCGAGATGGCGATGCGATGGGCCGGCGTGACGGCGGAACGCTGCATCGTGATCGGCAATCGCGAGGAGAACGACGTCGTGCCCGCGCTTGCGTTGGGGATGCGGACGATCCTGGTCTACCCCGACGATCCCAAGCCGGTAAGCAGCCGCGCTCATGCGGTGGTTCCCGACCTCTGGGCTTGCGCCGGCGCACTGCGGGATATGCTCGATTCACATGAGGGGTGAGATCGCCCGAGACGTCGAGAGGATCGTGCTTGTCCTCGATGTCAATGCCGAGCGCAGAGAGCTGCTGGTACCGGTGCACAAGACGCTGCTCGAGGTGGTGCGCGAAGACATGCAGCTCACCGGCACCAAGCACGGCTGCGAGCTGGGCGAGTGCGGCACCTGCACGGTGCTGGTCGACGGCAAGCCGCAGCTGAGCTGCTTGCTCTTGCCGATTCAGCTGCAGGGGCGATCGATCACAACCATAGAGGGCATGGCCACCGGTTCAGAGCTCCACCCACTGCAGACCGCGTTCGGCGAGCTTGGCGCCGCGCAGTGCGGATACTGCACGCCGGGCATCCTGCTCGCCGCAAAGGCGCTGCTCGACGACAACCCCAAGCCTTCGCGCGACGAGATTCGAGAGGCGCTGGCCGGCAACCTGTGCCGCTGCACGGGCTACGTCAAGATCCTGGACGCAATCCAGCTTGCGGCGGAAAGAAGCGCATGAAAGTTGTAGGCAAGGCGCTTCCCAAAGTCGACGCGGTGGCCAAGGTGACAGGGCGCGCCGTTTACGCCGATGACATGCTTCTGCCCCGGACCCTGCACTGCAAGATCCTGCGCAGCCCGCATCCGCACGCCCGCATCCTCTCGATCGACACCTCCGCGGCGCGCCGCATTCCGGGCGTTCTGGCCGTGATCACCGGCGCGGACCTTCCGATCAAGTTCGGCATCCTCCCCGTCACGCAGGACGAGCGCGCGCTCGAGCACCAGAAGGTGCGCTACGTCGGCGACCCGATCGCTGCGGTAGCGGCGACCGAGGAGGAGATCGCGGCCGCGGCGTGCGACGCGATCTCAGTCGAGTACGAGGTGCTCGAGTCGGTCATGTCGATCGACGCGGCGCTCGAGCCGGCAAAGGATGAGCGGATCCAGGAGTACGGCGGCCCGAACAACGTCCACAAGTTCGTGGCGCTCGAGTTCGGTGACGTCGACGGCGGGTTCGAGCGCGCGAAGACCACGCGCGAAGATGTGTTCTTTTTCCAGGGCAACACGCACCTGCCGATGGAGCAGCACAGCGCCGTTGCGACCTATGTCGACGGCAAGGTGACACTGTGGTCGTCGACGCAGGTCGTGCACTACGTGCATCGGGCGCTGGCCAAGGTGCTCGAGCTGCCGATGCATCGGATTCGCGTCATCGGGGCCGCCCACGGCGGCGGATTCGGCGGCAAGACCGATCCGTTCGCGCACGAGATCATCGTCTGCAAGCTCGCGATGCTGACCGGCCGGCCGGTCAAGTGCACGCTGACGCGCGAGGAGGTCTTTTACGCGCACCGCGGGCGCCACCCGGTGCTGATGTGGGTTCGCTCCGGAGTTGACGGCGAGGGCCGCATCACCGCCATGCATTTCCGCAGCGCGCTCGACGGCGGCGCGTACGGCTCGTACGGCGTCGCCTCCACCTTCTATACCGGCGCCCTGCAAACCGTGACGTACGACATCCCCGCCTATCGCTTCGAGGGCTGCCGCGTGTTCACCAACAAGCCGCCGTGCGGTCCCAAGCGTGGCCATGGGACGCCGCAACCGCGGTTCGCGCTCGAGCTCCACCTGGAGAAGATTGCACACGACATCGGCCTCGACCCTGTCGAGCTCAAGCGCCGCAACTTCGTCCAGCCGAACACGCGGACCGTCAACTGGCTGCGCATCACATCTTGCGGCCTCGAGGAGTGCACCAGAAAAGTCATCGACGCGTCGCGCTTTCACGAGCGCCGGCGGGGAGGCGGCCACGGCATGGGCTTTGCCATCTCGAGCTACCTTTCAGGCGCGGGCACCGCGATCTACTGGAACGACATGCCCCACTCCGAGGTCCAGATCAAGGTCGATCGCGGCGGCGTGACCGCGTTTTGCGGCGCGATGGACATCGGCCAGGGATCGGACTCGGTCCTGGCCACGATCGTCGCCGAAGAGCTCGGCTTGCAGCCTTCCGACGTGCGGCTCGTCACCGCCGACACCGACACGACGCCGATCGACCTGGGGTCGTACTCGTCGCGCGTCACGTTCATGGCCGGCAACGCCGCGCTCGAGGCGGCGCGAAAGATGCGAGCGATGCTCGTTGAGGCGGTGGAGGCTGGCGGCCACAGGTACGACGACGTCACCTTCGAGGAGGCGAGCGTACTGGCAGAGGCGCGCTTCGGGACCCTGACCAGCGCCGGCAGCTACACGCCGCCGCGGATCGCGGGCCCATATAAAGGATCGGGCGTCGGACCGAGCCCGGCGTACAGCTACTCCGCGTGCGTGGTCGACCTGGACGCGGATGCGCGCACCGGGCTGATCAAGGTGAACAAGGTGTGGATCGCGCACGACGTCGGCCGCGCCATCAATCCGCTTCTGGTCGAGGGACAGGTCGAAGGCAGCGTGTACATGGGTCTCGGCGAGGCGCTGATGGAGGAGCAGGCATTTCGCAAGGGGCTGCACAAGTGGCCCTCCATGCTCGAGTACAAGTCGCCCACGTTTCTCGACATGCCTGAGGTCGAGACTTTCATCGTCGAGACGATCGACCCGGAAGGTCCTTACGGCGCCAAGGAGGCGGGGCAAGGGCCGCTGCTGCCCGTTCCTCCGGCGTTGTGCTCCGCGGTCTACGACGCGCTTGGCGTGTGGATCGACGAGATCCCCGTCACTCCCGAGAAGGTGATCGAAGCGCTTCGTCGAAAGGACAAAGGCGAGCCTGCGCGATACGGTCCACCGCGCTTCCCCGCAATTCCTTATCCGCCGACCATCAAGGTCGAACCCCCTCCAAAGAACCTCGATGGGCACGTCGCGGACCAGGAAGGGACTCGCTGAGTGCTGCGCCTGCCTCGATTCAGGTACCTGCGCCCGAAAGATGCGCGCGAGGCCGCGCGCATGGCGGCGGACCTCGGCCCGCGCGCCATGTTCGTCGCCGGAGGCACGGATCTGTTTCCCAAGCTGAAACGCCGCCAGTTCGAGATCGACACTCTCATCGGTCTGGATTTCCTTCCGCGCTCGGTCCGCAATGGAACCGACGAGTGCGTGATCGACGCGGGTGCCACGCTCGCCGCGGCCGCGCACGACCAGCATCTCAACATCCGCTGCGCGGGCTACGCGCAGGCGGCCGGCCTGGTCTCTTCTCCCCCGCTGCGCAACGCCGGAACCATCGGCGGCAATCTTTGCGTCGACACGCGATGCAACTACTACGACATGACGTACGAGTGGCGGAAGGCCGCCGGCTTCTGCATCAAGAAGGACGGAGACATCTGTCTGGTCGCTCCGAGCAGCCCGCGCTGCTGGGCGTTGTCGTCATCGGACACCGCGCCGATGGCGATCGCCCTCGATGGGATGGTCAGCCTCAGCGGACCTGACGGCGAGCGCGAGCTTCCGGTCGCCGCGCTGTACCGGGACGACGGCATCCAGTACATGGCCAAGCAGCCTTCAGAGGTGGTGACCGCGCTTCGCCTGCGCGCCACCCCGCAAACCCGGAGCGCCTACGTGAAGCTGCGCCGCCGCGGATCGATCGACTTTCCGATCGCGGGCGCCGCGATTGCTCTGGTGCTCCACGGCGACGTCGTCAGCGACTGTCACATCGTCCTCTCGGCTGTCGCCTCGCATCCGCTCGAGGCCCGAGCCGCTGAAGAATTCCTGAAAGGCCGGCCCCTGGAACCGGAGGCGATCCGGCAGGCTGCCGAGCTCGCGGCCAAGCCCGCCAAGCCGCTCGACAACGCCGACCTGAGCCACTTCTGGCGCAAGCGAATGGTCCGGGTCGTGGTCGAGCAGGCGCTGCGGCAAGTAAGCGACCAGCAGGCGGGGCTCGGTGGTTAAGCTTTCAGGTCGGTACATCCGGTGACTCATCATCTGTTCATCCAAAAGGGCCAGGGAATGGTTGAGTACGCGCTCATCCTCGCCCTGATCGCGCTCATCGTGATCATCGCGCTGATCACGACGGGCAATCAGCTCCTGAACGTTTACTCGAACATCACCGCCACGATGTGCAGCTACCACGTGGGGTGTTGAGCCGCCTTCCGTCTGAACAATCCGCCCAGGGCATGGTCGAGTTCGCCTTGATCCTTGCGCTGGTGGCGCTCGTCGTGATCGTCGCGCTGCTGCTGACGGGCGCCCAGGTGATGAATCTCTACTCGAACATCACGGCCACGATGTGCAGCTACCACGTGGGGTGCTAGCGGTCTAGTCGCCGCCCGCCTGGGCCGCCGCCCTCGCGGCCCGCTCCGCGTTTTGCCTGATCCGACCGAAGTCTTTCTGCGCGAGCGCCTCTTCGGGAAAGAGTGAGCCGCTCAATCCCACGACCTTGACCCCGAGCCGAAGGTACGCGCCGATGTCATCGATCGGCACGCCGCCGGACACCCAGAACGGGACCCCGCCAAGCGGACCGTTCAGCGCCTCGATGTAGCGCGGCCCGCCAACGGGGGTGATGGGAAAGATCTTCACCAGCGTGGCGCCGGAGAGGCGGGCCTGGTAGATCTCGGTCGGGGTGAGCGCCCCGAGCACGCACAGGATGTCCTCCTCGCGGCAGGCATCGGCAACCTCCGGCAAAACGACCGGTGTGACGACGAACGATGCCCCGGCATCTTTCGCTTCCCGCACGGCGCCTGGATCCCAGACCGTCCCAACGCCGACCGGGTAACGGCCCATGGTGGTGGCGATCAATCCGCGGATCATCTCGAAGCACGAAGGGACGGTCTTGGTCACCTCGATCGTCATGACGCCACCTTCCATGGCTGAAAGACAGGCCTGGAAGCCAGCTTCGGCGTTGTTCGTGCGAAGCACGCCGCAGACACGGTTGGGGAAAACTTCGGCGACGGTCCGCATCGACCTTGAGAGTAGTCGAAGGCGCGAGGCCCCAACTACGATGCGCGGCGATGGCGGACGAACAGTTGGAGCTCCGGCCGAACTGGTCGGTGGTCGCCATTCTTTTTTTCTCCAGCGCGATGTGCCTTCTGATCGCCGTGACCACCTTGCTCACCTCCATGGCCACGCAGGGCGCATGGCTCGTGGCGTCGGCCGCCGGTCTGCTCGGCTTTCTCGGACTGGTTATCGCGGTACGGATACGGCTGATCCTCACGCCCGATGGGTTTCGCTACCGCGTCGTGTGGAAGGGCCGGTTCGTGCCATGGAACGAGGTTCGACGCTTCGAACCCGACGTTCCACCGCTTGGCGTTTACTGGCTGCCGGTAGATCGTCCGCCCATGCCTGAGTCTCCCTCGCAGTGGTGGGTCGCAATGTCGGCCGCCCAGGCGAGGCACATCCCGCTGTTTGGCGCCTCCAGGAAACGAATGGTCGAGACCCTCAATTCCTGGCTGGAAGGGCAACGCCTGACCCCATAGCAATCTCGGGCCTGCGTATGCTGGTACATACGTATGACCGGGGCCACCGCCACTGAGAGCACCCGCGATCAGATCATCCATGCGGCGGCCGACTCCCTCCTCGAAAACGGCTATTCCGGCACGAGCGTCCGCTCCATTGCATCCAAGGCCGGCGTCGCGATCGGCAACCTCCAGTACTGGTTCCCCACCAAGTCCGAGCTGCTCGTCGAGGCCTGGCGCTACCTCACCGCCAAATCGGTGGAGGAGCTGCGCCGGACGCTGAACCAGCTCACCGACCCGCTCGAGGTCCTGGAGGTCGGGGTCGAATCGCTTTGGGACTCACTACGGCGCCTCGGTGACGTCCAGCTGGCCGCGTTCGACCTCCTGGTCCAGGCCCCGCGGACCGAGCGCCTGCGGGCCTATCTTCCCGAGCTGTTCACCAGGTACCGCGAGGTGATCCAGGAGCAGCTCGACCGGCTCGAGGAGGACGGCCGGATTCGCCTGACGGTCCCGCGTGACGTGCTCGTCCCGCTGGTCCTCAACACGGTTCTGGGCTTTGGCCTGTACTACGTCGTGACGCGCGACGACGAGTCGTGCCTGCGCGCCCTGTCCGCCTTCCGCCAGCTGGCCGGAAGCGTCATCGAGGCCGTGGAATGACAGCCCAGGTTCTCGACCGTGAGCTCGACCGGCTCGAAGGCCTGTGGTCAGACGGCCTGTCAGATGCCTACCGCGCGTACCTGGAATCGGTACACCGGTTCGAGCCCGACGCGCGGCCCAAGCTGGCGCTGGCGGCTGCGCTCATCGAGGTGGGGACCCGGCTGCAGGGGCTCGGGGGGCGTGCCGCACCGCCGACGACGCTTTTGATGGGTGACCTCTGCCTGGCCCGCGGCTCGCGGCTGCTCGCCGACAACGCGCCGCTCGCGGTCCAGGTGGCCTTCGCCCGCGCGATCGAGTCGATCGCGTCAGCGGCCGCGTCCTCGAGCGCCGCGCCCCCGACCCGGCTGCTTCTTCAACAATCCCTCGGGGCCACCCGGTGAGCGCCGCGCGGCTGGAGTTTGCAACCTCCCGTTCCACCGAGTTCGTCGACCTCACCGCGCGGATCCGCGACGAGGTCGGCCGGGCCGGGCTTCGCAACGGCCGCGTCCATCTCCAGTCCCTTCACACGACGGTCGGGCTCGCCGTCAACGAGAACGAACCGTTGTTGCTGCGTGACTTCCAGGGCATGCTCGAGCGAATCGCACCCGCCGGCGCCGGCTACGAGCACGACGACTTCACGCGCCGCATCGACATCGCGCTCGACGAGCCGGTCAACGGGCACGCGCACTGCCGCCAGCTCCTCCTGAGCGCGTTTCTCACGCTGCTCGTCGAAGACGGTGAGCTGGTGATGGGACGCTGGCAATCCGTTTTCGCGGTAGAGCTGGACGGCCCGCGGCGGAGGCAGCTCGCGATGCAGCTCGACGGCGACTTTGTCCGGCGACATGCCACCGAGATGCCGGATTCGCTCGTCGAGGTCGAGCTCGCGCGCCAGCTGATGGTCGACCCCGAGCCGGTGGCGGCGCCGATGCGCCGGCTCGTCGAGGCGGGCGGAAAGCGCCTGCGCCCGAGGCTGGTCCAGCTGACGGCCGGCATCGGCCCCCGCAGCGACCCGCTTCGTGCCGCCGAGCTGGCGGCGGCGGTCGAGCTGCTGCACAACGCCACCCTCATCCATGACGACTACGTCGACGAGAGCACGCACCGCCGAGGAAGGCCGACGGTGGCGGCCGCCGAAGGCCCGGAGCGCGCGATCGCTGTGGGCGACTACTACTTCGCCAAGGCGACGCGGCTCATCGCCGAGATGGGGAACCCCGCCGTGACGTCAGCGGTCGCCGAAGCGCTCGAGGCCATCTGCGCCTCGCAGATCGATGACGTGGCGTTGCGCGGGACCTATCCCGGCGACCGGGACTCTTACCTGCGCGTGGTGCGTGGCAAGACGGCTTCGCTGTTCGCCGCGGCCTGCGCTTCCGGCGCGCTGCTTTCGGAGGCGGCTCCCGACGTGGTGGGAGCGCTGCGCCGGTACGGCGACCTGCTCGGCACCGCTTTCCAGATGGCCGACGACATGGTCGACTTCAGCCCGAGCTCGGGTAAGCCAGTTGGCCTCGACATCCGGCAGCGTGTGCTGTCGCTGCCGCTCATCTACGCCGCCGACGACCGAGTCGTCGGGCCCGAGGTCAGGAAGCTGCTCGCGGGCACGCTCGGCGACGCGGAGGTCGGGCGAGTGGCCGAGCTGGTCACGACAAGCGATGCGCTTCCAAGGGTCCGCCGCGAAGCACAGGCGCTTGTCGAAGATGCGGTGAGGCAGATCGAGAACGTGGAGCTCGACGGTTTGCGGCCGGTTCTCGTCGGCCTCGCGCGCTCCGCGGTCGACCGAAGCTCCTAAGCCCGGCCCGAGAGGATCCCGACCGTGCCCATGCCCAGCCCGTGGAAGCGAACGTCGGACCAACCGGCCTCGGCAGCCATCACGCCCAGCTCGCCTGGAGTGCGATACGAGTCGACCGTGTCGCTCAGGTATCGATAGGCTGACGGCTGGCCGGAGATGACGCCACCGATCGCTGGAAGCAGCGTGCGCAGGTAGACCCGGTAGGCCGAGCCGACCAGGCCGTCGGGCGGACGCACGAACTCCAGGACCACCGCGCGGCCTGGTGGTCTGACCACGCGCAGCATCTCGCGGAGCCCGCGAATCGGGTCGGCGAGGTTGCGCAGCCCGAATGCGATGGTGGCCGCGTCGAAACTTGTGTCGGCGAAGGGCAGGTTGAGCGCGTCTCCTTCGATGAATTCCAGCCCGGGGTGATCTCGCCGTGCGATGTCGAGCATTCCCGCGCTGAAATCGAGCCCGACGACCCGCCCGTCCGGGCCGGCAAGCCTCGCCAGCTCCGCAGTCAGCTTGCCCGAGCCGCAAGCGACGTCGAGGGCAGACCCGCCACGCTGGAGGTTGGTCTCGCGCGCCGCGCGGCGTCTCCAGCCCGCGTCAGTTCCAATCGACAGCACGGTGTTGACCGTGTCGTAGCGCCGTGCGATCCGGTCGAACATCGACCGCACGGCCGCCGGGTCCCGTTCGCTCAGATTCGCTGCCAGATCGACGCGATGCCCTGGCCGACGCCGATGCACATCGTGGCGAGGCCGTACTCCGCGTTGCGGTGGCCCATCTCGCGCACCAGCGTGCTGACCAGGCGCGCGCCGCTGCTGCCCAACGGGTGACCGAGCGCGATCGCGCCGCCGTTGACGTTGACCTTCTCCTCATCGAGTCCCAGCAAGCGGATGCACGCCAGCGACTGGGAGGCAAACGCCTCGTTGAGCTCGACGATCGCCATGTCGGACGGCTGCAGGCCGGCCTTCTCGAGCGCCTTCAACGATGAGGGCACTGGACCGATCCCCATGTAGTCCGGATGCACGCCGGCCGGCGCGGCGGAAACGAGCCGCGCAAGCGGGTGCAGGCCGCGTTCTCTCGCCTTCGTGTCCGACATCAAGACCAAGGCGGTCGCGCCATCGTTGAGCGGCGATGCATTGCCCGCCGTGACCGAGCCGTTCTCGGCGAACGCGGGCTTGAGCTTGCCCAACGCCTCCAATGAGGAATCGGGTCGTGGGCCCTCGTCGTCCGCGAGGGAGAGCGCGTCGCCTTTTCGCTGCGGCACGAGCACAGGCACGATCTCCTCCGCCAGCCGGCCCGACTTCTGCGCGGCGACCGCGCGCTGATGGCTGCGCAGCGCGAAGGCGTCCTGGTCTTCGCGCGACACCTCATATTTCTGCGCGACTCGCTCCGCGGTCTCCCCCATCTGCAGCGTCCCGTACATCGCGGCCATCCTCGGGTTGACCAGCCGCCAGCCGAGCGCGGTGTCGTAAACGGTCTGCGGCCCGCGGGGAAATCCCGCGTCGGGCTTCGGCATGACCCACGGGGCGCGGGTCATGCTCTCCACCCCGCCGGCGACGACGATGTCCGCGGCGCCGGCCTGGATCTCACGCGCCGCGGCGATGGTCGCCTGCATGCCCGAACCGCACAACCGATTCACTGTCTGGCCCGGGACCTCGACCGGAAACCCCGCCAGCAGCAGCGCCATGCGCGCCACGTTGCGGTTGTCCTCACCCGCCTGGTTGGCACAGCCGAGAATGACGTCCTCGACCTCAGCAGGTTTGACATGCGCGCGGGCACAGGCCTCTTTGAGAACAATCGCCGCGAGGTCATCGGGCCGCAAGTCCTTTAACTGGCCACCGTACCGGCCCATGGGCGTACGAGCCGTGGCAACGATTACAGCTTCAGGCATTTCACCTCCCCGCTCGCCGGGGAGGTCGGCGGCCTAGCCGCCGGGTGGGGAGGTTCAACCTTGCTTTGCGGAGCGCCGGGAAAGAAATGCCTGAACCCCCTCCGCAAACTCCGCGCTCGCCGCCTGCGCCTCCTGGAGATACGACTCGAACTCCAGCGCCTGCTCGAAAGTCGACTCCAGCGCCTGGTTGACCGCCCGCTTGGCGCCCGCCATCGCATTGCGAGGCTGGGACGCAAGGTGATTGGCCAGCTCGCGCACCTCCTCCTCCAGGCGCTCGGCCGGAACGATGCGGTTGATCACTCCGAGTCGGTGCGCATCGGCGGCCTGGAGAGGCTTGCCCGAGAAGAACATCTCGTAGGCGATACCGGTCCCGGCGAGCCGCGGCAGCAGCCAGCTCACGCCGCCATCGGGCGCCAGGCCGATGTTCACGAACGCCTCCAGCAAGTACGAATCGGGGGTGCCGATCCTGATGTCGCACGCGAGCGCAAAGCTCGCCCCGATGCCGACGGCCGGACCGTTCATCGCTGCGATCACGGGTTTGGGCATCGTGCGCAGCCTGACCAGCATCGGCATGTACTCGTTGCGCAGGACGTTGCCGACGTCCTCGGGCGTCCTCATCCCCGCACCGTGCACCATCTCGGTCACGTCGGCCCCGGATGAAAAGGCGCGGCCGGAACCGGTGAGGACGACCACTCGGACAGCGTCGTCGCGCTCGGCCTGCTTGATCGCGTCGCCGAGCTGCTGGCGGGTGATCGCGCCGATCGCGTTCATCTTCTCCGGCCGGTTGAACCGAATCAACGCGACGCCATCGTGAGTGTGGACCTGAATGTGCTGTTCGACTTCGGTTGCCACTTCTTTCATCTTCCTTTGAATACGCCCTTCCGTTTCTCGAGGAACGCGTGCATCCCTTCCTTCTGGTCCTCGGTCGCAAACAAAAAGTAGAAGCTCTTGCGTTCTGAGGCGAGACCTTCGGTGAGCGGGGAGTCGAACGCCTTGAGCACCGCCTCTTTCGCCATGCGCGCGGCCAGAGGCGGCTTCTCGGCGATCTGTCGC
>VBGP01000199.1 GCA_005880795.1 Chloroflexota bacterium
TGCACAGCAGCTCCGCTGCCTTCAGATAAACCTCGACGCATTTTTCGACTGAGGCGATGTCGACCCATTCCACGTCGGCGTGCTCTCCCTCGCCTTCTGGGCCGTACGCCACGCAGGGGATGCCGGCCTCGTTCAGCAGGGCCATGTCCATCCAGTACGCGACGCCGATGATCGCTGGATTCCCAGCCGCTTGTGCGACGGCGAGGCTCAGTGGGTGATCTGGCACAACCTCTGAGGGCGGACGTTCGAGTGTCACCCTGGTCTTGGCCCGCTCCTCGCCGATCATCGCTTCGATTTCGCGTAGGACGGTGGCGCCGTCTTCTCCTGGCACCGTTCGGCGTTCCAGCTTTGCTACGCATCGGGCTGGGTACGTCGACATTTCCTGGCCGCCCTCAATCAAGGACGCGTGGATCGAGCCGGTGCCCAGCAATCCATGGCGCGGGCCGCGACGCAGGCGCTCGCTCAGATCCTGGACGCCGGTCAGGATTCGGCCCATATGGGCGATCGCGTCCACGCCCAGGTCCGCGCGTGAGCCGTGCGCGGCGACTCCTGTTGTTTCCACCTCCAGCCACACGAATCCCTTGTGCGCCAGGCAGAGCTTCAGCTCGGTGGGTTCGGTGACGATGCCGAAGTCGGCGTGGAACTTTCCACGCCCCTCTCCCTGACCCTCTCCCCTGTGGGGAGAGGGAAATTCCAGTACAGCGGACGTTCCGGTTGATGCCACTTCTTCGTCGGCGACTGCGGTGATGATCAGGTCGCCTTTCAACTTGAGTGATCGGGCTTTCCTCGCGGTCGTCATGATCGCCGCCAGGCTCGCTTTCATGTCGTACGAGCCCCGGCCATAGACCCGGCCGTCGCGCACCTCGGGCGTGAACGCCGACTTCATCCCTCCCGCGCCCACCGTGTCCATGTGCGCGTTCAGCATCAGGCTCCGGCCTCCGCCGCTCCCGCGTAAGACACCCACGACGGAAGGCCGGCCCGGCACCGGTTCGACCACCGAGACCTCGAGTCCCGTGTCGCGCAGCCATGACGCCACGAACGCCGCGATCGCCGCTTCGCCCGAGCCTGACGGCACCAGGTCCGGGTTGACCGATTCGATCGCCACCAGCTCGCAGATCAGATCTTGCAGGTCGTTCAGGACGGTTCATGCTAAGCGCATGGAAACGATCGAAAGAACTGAGCCGGTAAGCGCACCCGCGCATCGCGAAACCTTCCAACCCAAGGACGTCCTGAAGCAGGTCGTCATCTCATCCCTGGCCGTGGCCCCGGACGCCTCGTCCATCGTCTATGTCCGCCGCACCGTCGAGGACGGCAAGTACGCCCGCCGGCTCTGGCGAACCACCTTCCAGGGCGGCCGTCCCGACCACCTGACCAGCGCCAAAGCCAACGACACGCGGCCTCGTTTCTCGCCCGACGGCCGCAACCTTCTCTTCCTCTCCGACCGCACCGGCAAGCCGCAGGCATGGGTGATGTCGATGACCGGAGGCGAGCCCCGCCAGGTCACCGATATGCCTAGCGGTGTTGGCGCCGCGGACTGGTCGCCCGACGGAACCAGGCTTGTGCTGCTCTCGAGCTCAGGCGAGAAGCGCTTCATCGTCGGCAGCGCCGACGACCCGACGGCCCGGCGCATCCGCGACTACACCTGGCGCTTCGACGGCGTGGGCATCCGCGACGAGTTCACCAGCGCGTGGATCGCCGACGTCGATGGCGGCAAGCCCACTCGGATCACCGCGCCGGCGTACAACGTCGACGCCGCCGTGTGGTCGCCGGACGGCAAGCACATCGCTTTTCTTG
>VBGP01000041.1 GCA_005880795.1 Chloroflexota bacterium
GTTCTGAGGCGAGACCTTCGGTGAGCGGGGAGTCGAACGCCTTGAGCACCGCCTCTTTCGCCATGCGCGCGGCCAGAGGCGGCTTCTCGGCGATCTGTCGCGCCATCCGTTTGGCAAGCGCGACGGTCATGTCGGCTGGCACAACCTTGTTGACGACTCCGAGCTCATAGGCACGCTGCGCCGTAACCGGGGCGCCGGTCAGCATGACCTCCATCGCGACGTATTTCCCGACGCTGCGCGGCCACCTCTGGGTGCCGCCCGCGCCGGGGATGATGCCGAGGTTGATCTCGGGCTGCCCGAAACGAGCCGTTTCGCCGGCGAAGATCAGGTCGCACATCAGAGCCACCTCGCAGCCGCCTCCCAGCGCGTAACCGTTGACCGCGGCGATCAGCGGCTTGCTGAAGCCGGCGAGCGGCGCCCACCGGCCCGTCTGGTCGCGGCGCAGCTGGTCGACGGCGCCCCGGTCGGCCATATCGCCGATGTCGGCCCCGGCTGCGAACACCTTCGGTCCGCCAGTCAGCACCACCGCGCGAACGTTCTCGTCAGCGTCGAGCTCAGCCAGCGCGGTTGTGAGCTCGCGGATCAGATCCGGGCTCAGAGCGTTCAAAACCTTCGGCCGGTTGAGCGTCAACGTCGCGATCGGCGGCTCGAGCTCGAGCAGGATGTGCTCGTACCCCATCGCGGCTATCATCGGCTAAATGCCTGATCGGAAACTTTTCGACTCCTTCGGGCGGATCGCCGATGACCTGCGGATCTCGGTCACCGACCGCTGCAACTTCCGCTGCATCTACTGCATGCCCGCTGAAGGCCTGAAGTGGCTGAAGCGCGACGACATCCTCCGGTACGAGGAGATCGCCCGCCTGGCGCGCATCTTCGTCGAGCGATACGGCGTCCGAACGATCCGCATCACAGGTGGCGAGCCGCTCGTGCGGATCAAGCTCGAGGAGCTGATCGGCATGATCAACGCGATCGACCCAACGCTCGACATCACGATGACGACCAACGGCGTCCTGCTGCGCCAGAAGGCGATGGCCCTCAAGGAAGCCGGCCTGAAGCGCATCAACATTTCCCTCGACACGCTGCACATGGACCGCTTCCACGAGATGGCCCGCAGCGACGCGTTCGAGCGCGTGATGGACGGCATCGCCGCTGCCCGAGAGGCCGGACTGTGGCCGATCAAGCTGAACATGGTCGTGATGAAAGGCCGCAATGACGACGAGGTAGTGGACTTCGCGCGGCTTGCCCACTCGGAAGGCTATGAGGTCCGCTTCATCGAGTTCATGCCTCTCGATGGCGACAACATCTGGACCAACGAACAGGTCGTGCCCAGCCGCCGCATCCAGGAGCAGATCGAAGACCAGTTCCCGCTGGTGCCGTTCAACGACACCAGGCCGGGTCCGGCGACGCGGTTCAATTTCGCCGACGGCGCGGTCGGTGGGGTCGGTTTCATCTCGTCCGTGAGCCAGGCCTTCTGCACCGCTTGCAACCGGGTCCGGCTCACCGCCGAGGGCGGGCTGCGCACATGCCTGTTCTCGCTGCACGAGACGCCGCTGCGCGACCTGATGCGATCAGGGGCTTCCGACGAGCACGTGGGTTCGGTGATCGAGACCGCGATCTGGCGCAAGGAAGAGGGTCACCTGATCAACAAGCCGGGCTTCATCAAGCCCGCAAAGTCGATGTCCCAGATCGGGGGCTGAGTAACAGAACTCAGCCGGCCTCGTTCGAACCTGCAATGCGCGCTCTGACCGTCCTCGCCTTGCTCACCCTGGCGGCGTGCAGCCAACCAGGCGGGGCTGTGGTCACGTCGCCGCCCCCGAAGGCGTCTCCGACCGCATCGGCGACCGCGCCTTGCAAGCTTCCTTTGTGGTGGACCGTCGCCCTCAGCCCCGGGCAGGGAGAAGAGATCCACGTCGGTTTCGTGACCATCCCTGGGGGAGCAGCAACAGATGCGGGCGCTCTGCCGCCGCCTGTCCAAACGCCAAACGGCCTGCCCTCTTTAGTATTCGACGCCGCGACATACACGACGTCCGGCAAATGGGTCCGGGTCGCCCGCAACGTCATGTCGGCGGACGAAAAGCGGTTCGTGTACTGGGATACCGATCAGTCGGGTCAGGTCATGCATGTGGTCGACCTTGCATCCGGCTCCGATCGCGTCATCTACACGGGTGCGAGCCTCTACGTCCCGATCGCCTTTTTGTCCGACGCGATCTACCTATCGCGAGCGATCAATCTCCGCCAGGGCAGTCTGGAGAATCTGTACCGACTTGATCCATCGGGCGGTCTGCCACAGCTCGTGCCGGGGAGCGACCGGCACATGTATCAGTGGGCCTGGATCAACGTGGCCGACGGTGCCGCCTGGGGCATCGACTACAAAGTTGAGGGGACGACGTATACATATTCCCTGCTCCGCTTGGACCTGCAGACGTCCGAAGTGCAGACTTGGCTCGCCGAGACGCCGGAGGACCTCATCTGGCCGCTTGGCGTCGACGGAAGACATCGGCTGTATGCGGCGGACCAGCAGCATCTCTGGCGCGTTGATTCGCCTGGCAATGCCGTCTCGCTGCCGAACCCCGGTCCGATCATGCCAGGCTCCGGCACAGGGGTGGAAACAGGCTTCGTAGCCGACTCGCGCGGCGCGTGGTTCCCGGGCCGCGGCGGTGTGTGGCTCTACGCCGACGGCCAGGAACCGCGGGAGTTCATGGCCGGCTCGGCCAACAGCACGACGTACCCCGCCGGAACCTGCCTAAGCTAATCGCGGTGCTGAAACCCGAAGAAGCTCAGCGGCCCTACACGGTCACTGAGCTTGCGAACGAGATCCGTCGCGAGCTGCGGCCCCTGACCGCCCTGCTCGTCAAAGGCGAAGTCACCGGCATGAAGCAAGGCACGAAGGGCCACTACAGCTTTTCCATCCGCGACAGCCAGAGCCTCATCGGCGCGTTCATCTACGCGGACGACGCCAGGCGCCTCACGACGTTGCCCGAGGACGGCCAGGTCTTCATCTTTCGCGGTCGGGTCGACTACTGGGCGCAGTATGGAACGCTGCGATTCATCGTCGACCAGGTCGAGTTCGACGACATCGGCAAGCTGCGGGCCCAGCTGGAAGAGCTCAAGCGCCGGCTCGAAGCAGAGGGTGCCTTTGCGGCGGAGCGCAAACGCCGCCTCCCGTTCCTGCCTCGCACCGTCGCGCTTCTCACGTCGCCCACCGGGGCCGTCATCCACGACCTGCAGGAGACGATATGGGAGCGCTACCCGAACATGGGCATCGTGGTCTATCCGGTCCAGGTGCAGGGTGCCGCCGCCCCGATGAGCGTGGCCCGCGCGCTGCGCCGCTGCAACCAGGAGAGGGCCGCCGACGTGATCGTCCTGGCGCGCGGCGGTGGCAGCTTCGAGGAGATGTACGCGTTCAACACCGAGCTCGTCGCGCGAGCGATCCTCGATTCCAAGCTGCCCGTGGTCACAGCGCTCGGCCACACCTCCGACCGCACCGTGGCGGACCTGGTGGGCGACGCCGAGTGCCGCACGCCGACGGAGGCGGGTGCGCGCGTGGTGCCCAAGAAGTCGGATCTCATGGCACAGCTGCGTGAGCGCGAGCGGCGGCTCGAGCGCGAGACCACGCAGCGGGTGAACCGCGAGATCGAGAGGATCGACCTCAAGAGGCAGCGCCTGCTGCAGACCCTCCCCGCCCTCGTCCGGCACCGCGTGGAGCGGCTGACTCGAGCCGCCGCGGAACTCGGCCGGTTGAGCCCAGTCGCCCAGGTCGCGCGCCGCGAAGAGGCGCTGCGCGAGCGGCGGCGGCGAGTGGAGAGCGCGGCGGCGGCCCGCCTGGTGAAGAGCGCGAGCACGCTGGCGGCCCGCCGCGCCCCCGACCGCCTGGAGCGGGCGCTGGCGGAGCGGTTCGCGGGCGCGACGCGCGCCCTCGCCCACCGCGGGGAGCGGCTCGTCGCGCTCAGCCCCGACGGGGTGCTCGCGCGCGGTTACAGCATCACGCAGGACGCCGAGTCCGGCGCCGTGATCCGATCTGCCGCCGCCACGGCCGCCGGCAGGCGGGTGCGAATCCGCCTGGGCTCCGGACGGATCGGGGCGAAAGTAGATGAGGTGGAGCGATGAGCCAGGACCTGACCTATGAGCAGGCACTCGAAAAGCTGGATGAGCAGCTCAAGCTGCTGGAGGACGGCAACCTCTCGCTCGAGGGTGCGTTGAAAGCGGTCGACGAAGCCCGCGTCTACCTGAAGATCTGCACCGAACGACTCGACGCAGCGCGAAAGAAGATAGAAATCCGGAGCGAACCGGAGCCAGCGGAGTAATTCGCGGCGGACAGGCCGACCAACCGGATAGTCCGGACTATCCGGAGCTCTCCCCCCGGGTTATGTGGAGGTGGCGGCCGTGGCCGCCGGGGGGGCGGACTCGAGCTTCTCGTCCATCGCCCGCAGCCGCTGGCTCAAATTCTTGATGAACTCCAGCAGCACCTCCGGATGCTCGTGGACGATGGCCTGCAGCCGATCCCTGCGCAGCACGCGAACGGTGGTGTCCATCGTTGCCTGCGCGCCGGCCGATCGCGGCTGGTCGTCGAAGACCGACATCTCCCCCACAACGCTGCCGCCCACGTGCCTGGCCAGCGTCACCTCCTGGCCGGCGTGGTCGACGTGGATTCGAATCTCGCCCTCGACGATCACAAACAGCTCGGCGCCGGCGTCACCTTTTCGAAAGACCGTCTCGCCCTTCACGTAGTGCCGCGTGACCATCAGCCGGTCGACGCTGGCCAGCTGCTCGAGGGAGAGCGTGCTGAACAGGGGCACCTGCTTCAGGGCGATGAGCTCTTTCATCTGATCATTGAGTCCGTGGGTCGCCGCGGCGGCTGTTTCGCGGACCCATCGATCGGGATGGGTCGCGAGGGCTTCCAGCTCCGCTCGGGACAGCGGCCGCGCCAGAACCGGATCGAAGGATTCCGGTTCGAGCAACCGCGCCAGCGGGCCGGCGAGCCAGCCGGGGCCGAAGTTTAACAACGTTTCGAGCGCCTCAACCCTCGTTTGCGAGTGCACCGAAGCAAGGCCTTGTTCGACTGTGGCAAAGCCGCGCTTGCCATGCAGCGCCCGCATCGCGGCCAGTCCTGAGATCGCGGCATTGTTCACGTAGTCGTCGAGCCCGATGCGCAGAAGCGCGTAGGCCCCGGCCGCATCGCCGTCGGTTCGCCTCATGGCTCCTCCGACCCGAGCCGACATCCGGGCCAGCTGCACCCCATTGGCGAGGCGAGCTTCGAGGTGCTCGCGCGCGCGACGGTAGAGCTCTGGGCGGCCACTTCGGACCAGCGCTTCAACCGCCGCGGAGGACGTCTCGTCGCCCAACAGGAGCAGGGGAAGCGCGAGGGTGAGGGCCTCCGGCGCCTGGGACGCCATGGCTTCCGCGGCGAGCCTTCGCACGTCGCGATCGCCGCTGGCGAGGCCGTCGGCGAGGGCTTCGGCGAAAGATTGCTGGTGGTCCGCCGGCGGGGCCCACCGGACGGCCTGCCTGAGGGCCTCGCGGCGGACCTCGACACTCGCGTCCCGCATGCAGGCGATGAGCGGTTCGGCCGCCTCGGCGACCTGCCCTTTCAGCCGGGCGAAGCTTCGGATCGCCTCGAGCCGGACGCCGCGATCGCCGTCGCGCATCGAGCGGACGACAGCCGCGTCATCCGCGATGAAGGCTGCTGCCCACGCCGCCGCAGCCCGGTCGCGCGAGGACTCGGAGTCGCCGAGCGCGCGGAGCACATCGACCGAAGCCTCCCAGGGCTCCGTTCGCGTTACGCCGGCGATTGCGGCGGCCGCCCTCACCCAACCGTCGTCGTCTTCCGTCGCCGCCTGGAGCTGCTCGATCGCGATTCGGTCGGGTGGCGCCATCTGCAGTGCGAGCCGCTTCACCACCGAATCGTTTGAAGCCAACAGCTCCGGCAGCATGGCGGCGAAGGTTTCGGGCGAAGTCTTCGCGAGCGCGGCCGCGGCGAACTCCCTGGTCTTCTCGTCGGCGCCGCGGATGAAGCTCTGCAGCTCGGCGACCTGGTCGGGCGTCGGCCGCCCGACCGCCTGTTGAAAGTCGGCGAGGCTCAGGGCATGCGCCCGCAGTCGTGTGTAGATCGCGTCCACATACAGGCTGCGGACGCGCCAGGCGGCGAGGATGAACAGCGCGCTGGCCACGACCCCGATCAAGGCCAGCGCCTCGACCGTCGAGGAGATCGGCCCCTGGAGCAGCAGCAGCACTACACCGCTCAAGACCGCCGCGCCCGGAAGGACCAGGTTGTCGAGCAGGAGCTGCAGCTTCGGCACGACCTGCGCCGGCAGCGCCCCGCCGAGGACGTTCTGCGTCGGGTCGTCGAGCCCGGTCTGCAGGCTGTTGCGGACGATGAACAGAACCAGCGCGGTGGCGAGCACGGGATTGAAAGCCACCGCGGCAAAACCGAGCAGGGTGAAGGCGGGAAGGATCAGGATCGCGTTCTTCACCCCCAACCGATCGAGGACCCAGGGCGCGATGAACAGGCTGACGGCGAGCTGCACCACGTAGCAGGCGAGCCACGCATTGCCGATCAGGATCGTCAGCGCCTGCAGGTTGTTGTGGGTGGCCGCGACGAACAGCACGGCGACGACGTAGTCGCCGATGCGGCTGACGACCTGGAGCACGAGCGCCAGCAAGACGAGGGCGAGCACCAGGCGGCTGCCGGTCAGGTATTCGACGGCTCGCCGCAGGACGGCCACGGCTCCGTGCCGGTTGCGCTCGAGCTCGTGCTCGGCGAGAAGCTGGTCGGCCTCGTCGACGAACGCCGGCCGGAACAGAGTTCGTTCCAGCCCGACCGACATGACCGCCGCGGCGATGGAGCCAAAGGCCCAGATGAAGATCAGCGGCTCGGTCGCGAAGACGGCGACGATCGTCGTCGTGAAGCCCGAGAGGATGTAGCCGACGCTCGAACCGGCGGCGATCACGGGGAAGATGCGCTTGCCCTCGAGCACGTTGAAGTGCTGGCTGGCGAAGCTCCAGAAGTTGAGCATCACCAGCTCGAAAGCCACCGAGTAGACAACGTAGGCTCCGAACGCAACCGTGGCGTCCTCGCGAATCGTGTACGCGGTGAAAACGGCCACCGCGGCTACGGAGTTGGCGACCAGCACGATCCGGAAGGCGGAGCCGACGCCGAACCTCCTCGTCAGCACCCCTTGCAGGGCGGCCATCGGCCATGCGGTCAGCGCAAGCACGATGAAGAACAGCGGGTACGCATGCGGGCCGGCCTTGTTCAAAAAGATCGACTGGGCCGCGCTGAACGCGGTGTACATGGCCCAGCCGACCACGATCGCGAAGCCGGCCACCTGCAGCGTGCGCCGTAGCTCGGTGCGCCGGACGTGGAGGACCTTGGCCAGGAGAGGCGTCACGGTCTCCTGCCGAGCGAATCTAGGTTTGCTGGACGCTGGCGATCCTCTGCAGGGCTGCAATGCGCTCTGCGATCGGCGGATGCGTGTCGAACAGGCGCGCGAAGAAGCTCCCGTGGTGCTCTTCGGGGTTGTCGATCATCATCGCCGCCACCGCGTGGTTGAACCGCTCGGGCGGCCGGTCGTTCGCGGCGATCTTCTGCAGCGCTGAGATCAGGCCCTCGGGGTTGCGCGTGAGCTCGACGCCGCTGACGTCGGCGAGCGACTCGCGCTGCCGCGACAGGGCCAGTTGCATCAGCGGCCCCACGATGACCGCGATCAACGTGAAGAGGACGCCGATGGCGAGGACCACCAGGGCGCCCTGGCCGCGAAGCCTCATGCGCCCGACGCTGTTCCAGAACACGCTCGAGATCAACGCGGCCATTCCGATCATGGTCGTGACCACGAGCAGCAGGCGCACGTCGAAGTTCTTCACGTGGCTCATCTCGTGCGCGATAACGCCCATCAGCTCTTCGCGATCCATCATCTGAAGAAGGCCTGTGGTCACGGTGACCGCGGCGTGGTTCGGGTCGCGGCCTGTGGCAAATGCGTTGGGGCTCGGGTCGTTGATGACGTAGACCTTCGGCATCGGCAAGCCGTCGCCGATGGCAAGCGTCTGGACAACGTTGTACAGCTGCTGGTACTGGCCGGGATCGGCCGGCTGCGCTCCCATCGCCGAGAGCACGGTCGCGGAACCGAAGTAGTAGGCGTACAGCGCGGCACAGACACCCAGGATGCCGAGCACGATCGCGCCGGCGATGGCGCCGTTTCCGCCGCCTGAGGCCAGCAACCCGATGATCGCGCCGACCGCCAGCCACACCAGGAGAAATCCGCCGATGACGATGACGCTGTTGCGCTTGTTGCGAGCGATCTGGTGGTACATCTACGTGGCCTCACGCGTACCGCGTTTCAGCGTATTTCGCGCCTGTTCCGCCACGTAGCGTCCCCAGATCTGCAGCCACACCAGGCCATTGCCGAACGCGGAAACGTCCTCCGAATGATGTTTGAAGTGGTAAGTCCACATCGCGCGATGCTTTTCGTACGAGATCTGGCGCTCGCGATCGCGCGGCGCGGGCTCAGCGCGGTGGACCGCGTTTGCGGTCGGCAGATAGAAGATCTTCCAGCCGCCGAGCTTCAGGCGATAGCAGAGGTCGAGGTCTTCGCCGAACATGAAGTAGCGCGGGTCGAAGAAGCCGACACGATCGAGCGCCGACCTGCGAAGCATCAGGCAGGCCGCGCTTCCCGCATCCATCTCGTGGACTTCAGATTCCGGGACGTGTCCCATGTTGTGGCGGCCGAAACGCGAGCTCTTCGGAAAGAGCCTGCTCAGCCCGACAGTCTGGTAGAAGAGCGTGCTCGGGATCGGGAACGCCCGCCTTGCATCGGGGTCTAGACGGCCGTCGGGCATCGCCAGGCGTGGACCGACCGCACCGGCGTCGGGCCGGGTGAGGAGCATGTCAGCGAGTCGGCCCACGCATTGCGGATCCAGCACCACGTGCGGGCTCAGCAGCAGGACGAAGCGTCCCTGGCATCGCTCGAGACCGACGTTCGCGGCCCGTCCGTAGCCGAGGTTCTTGGACTGGACCAGGACGGTCGCCTGCGGGAACTCGTCGGTGACCGCGGCGGGCGAGCCGTCAGACGAGTCGTTGTCCACGACGACGGCGTCCACGGGCACGTCGGCACTCGCGAAGAAGGCTTTCAGGCACTGCAGCAGCTCCTCTTTCGAGTTGCGGCTCACCACGAGCGCAGTCACCAGCGGTTTGTTCGATTCGGGCATCGGCTAGGAATTATCCCCGGACGCGCCTCTACCTACTCGCATCTACAATCTCCCGGAAGTGCAGACCGGCAATCGACTGGGTCTTGGCCAGCGCTTGGCCCAGGTCCAGCGGAACCGGTTGGTCCGGCAAAACCTGGTCCTGTTCTTCGGCGGCCTCGTCGCCGGCATCGGCGGATTCGTGTACCACGCGATCGCCGGGCGTGTCCTCGGACCCGAGACGTATGGCCAGGTGGCGTTCCTGATCGCGCTCTACGCGGTTGGCACCGGTCCGGCGCTGATCCTCATCGTGGTGCTGGCCCGCTACACGGCGCTGCTGAACGCGCGCGGCGATCCAGGTGTCCGCTCCCTGCTCGTGCGCACGGTGCGGCTCATCGCGATCCCGTGCCTCGCGCTCATCCTCCTGACGACGCTGTTCGCCCGGCCGATCGCGGGTTTCGAGCACCTCGGCTCGACCATTCCCATCCTGATCCTCGGATTTTCGGTCGCCTTGATCTGGCAGGTGGCGATCCCGCGAGGCATCCTGCAGGGTCTGCAGCGATTCACGCCTCTCTCCCTCAACCTCTCGCTCGAGCTGCTCATCCGCACGACGGTCGTCTTCATCCTCCTCAAAGCGGGTTACGCCGTCTCCGGCGCGATGGCGGCCGTGTTTGCCGGCCTCGGGATCGCGTTCTTCTTGGGCCTCTATTCGCTCCGCGACCATTTCCGCGGCATCGGCACGCGCGTGCGGCTGCGCGTCATGGCGGGGTTTTCCCTGACCGCGGCCGCGGGCATCATCGGGGTGCAGATCCTCTACAACCAGGACGTCATCCTCGCCGAGCACTACCTGAACAGCCATGACGGCGGCATCTACGGCGGGCTGAACAAGATCGGCACGATCCTTTTCTTTCTTACCTTGAGCGTCAGCCAGGTGCTGTTTCCGCGAGTCGTCGAGGCGGTGGCCAAGGACCAGCATCCTGGACGCATCCTGCTTTCATCCGCGGGCATCCTTTCCGCGTTGGGCGCCGGCGCGCTGCTCGTGTTCGCGATCGCGCCCGGGCTTGTGGTCGGCATTCTTTTCGGGCCGAGCTTTCGCGACGCCGTCCCTCTCGTGTTCCCTGTCGGCGTGATCGGCCTCGCGCTGGCCCTCGACAACCTTCTGGTGCAGTTCTTCATGGCTGTGCACGACCGGGTTTTTGTGCCGCTGCTTGCGCTTGCCGTCGTGGCCGAGGCGCTCTTGATCTTCCTGTTCCACGCGCGGGTCGGCCAGGTCGTGCTGGACGTCCTGGTGGCGCTGCTGGGGCTGCTCGTGATGCTGAGCGTCCGGTGCTACCTGCTGCTGCCGAAGCTGCGGCCCGAGAGCGTCATCGAGCCAGAGCCGGCCCTTGGCTGAAATATTTAAGTCCCTTGACCCCGAAGGGCCGCGGGACTTAAAAAATGCTCGGCAACGACCTACTCTCCCGCCGGGTTACCCCGACAGTACCATCGGCGCTGGAGGGCTTAACTACCGTGTTCGGAATGGGAACGGGTGTCTCCCCTCCGCCATGGTCACCGAACGGAAGGGATTATACCGGGGCCAGATAGCGCCGTCGATCACTCTGCGCCGGTGGCCCGACGGTCGTGGGACGAAAACTGGATCACGCCACTGGTGGGCAGGGTTTCTCGCGCCCTGCTCTCTAGCCGCTCCACCACGCGGATCAACTCCCTTT
>VBGP01000033.1 GCA_005880795.1 Chloroflexota bacterium
GCTAAAGGTGGGTGCGCTGCTCGGACCGAACGCCCTTATCACCGTCCAGGGCAGGAAGTCAGGAATCCCCCGGACCACTCCGATCGCGCTCGTGGATCTCGACGGCGGTCGGTGGGTGATCGGCACTTTTGGCGAAACCAACTGGGTCCGCAACCTGCGGACCGCGGGTGAAGCAACCCTGACCGTGGGTCGCGATCGCGAGCGGGTCATCGCCAGAGAGCTGAGCCTGGAGGAACGAGCCGAATTCTTCCGCGACGTGATCGGACCTTATGTGCGACGGCTGCGCGTCGGAGGGCTGTTGCTGTCGATGCTCGGCGCAAAAGAGATTCTCGACGACCCCGCGCAGGCCGCAGAGCACCGGCCGGTGTTCGAGCTGCGCGCCGTCTAGGGCGCCGCGATCCGGTACAGAACGTGGCGCCGGATGGGATGGCCCTTGGGCACGCCGGGATGGTCGAAATCATCGTTCGGGTCGCGGGTCATACCGAGGCGCTCCATGACCGCGATCGAGGGCAGGTTGATCGGGGTCGTGAAGGAGACGATCTCGGTCAGGCCTACTCGCTCGAACCCGTCCGCCAGGCTCGCGCGCGCAGCCTCGGTGGCGTAACCACGGCCCCAGTACGGCCGGTCCAGACGCCAGCCGACCTCGACCGCGGGCATGAAGTGGGCTTCGAAGCTGGGCACTGACAGGCCGACGAATCCCACGAACGGCGCCACGCCCGGGACCTCGACCGCCCACAGGCCAAAGCCGCGTTCTTCGAATTGCTTCTCGATGCGGCCGGCGAATGCGTCCGAGTCCTCGCGGCTGAGCGTGCCCACAAAGTGCTGCATGACCACCGGGTCGGCGTTCAGCCGGGCGAAAGGCTCACGGTCGCCCGGGCGCCACCGCCGCAGAAGCAGGCGTTCAGTCCTTAGTTCCAAGCTTGGCCTCGCTAGTCAGGCTCGTGGTCAGGATCACCAAACAGGTGCCGTTAACTTACGCGAGCCCGCCACCCGCGCGGGATGATGTCGCCCCGTGAGCTACACGGGCGTTCGCAAACCGAGCCTCTTGGGCCGGTTTGGCACGGAGGCGGCGCAGATCCTTGCGTTCGCCGTGCTCTGGTGGTTCGTGTTCGTAAGCGTCCGGCCGACGGCCACGCTGGACGGAATCGGGTGGTTCGCGGCGGCCGTGGTCGGGTGGCTGGCCGTCGGGATCGTGCTTCACGAATCTGGTCACCTGGTGGTTGGCATCCTCACCGGGGAGCCGGTCCGCAAGATTCGGATCGGCTCCGGCGCCACCCTGTTCGCCTTCCGAGCCGGCGGGGTCCTGGTCCAGGTTTGCCTGAATCCGCTGAGCGGCGGAGCCGTCTACTTCTCCAGAGTCGGAGCGGCACCCAACCGGGTCCATCTCGCCTCCCTGGCCGCCGGCCCCGGCATGAATCTCCTCGCCGTCGCCTACGGCTTCGGCTTCTTTCAGCTCGGCGCCACGTGGCTGGTCCCGTTTGTGATCGCCAACGCCGTCCTGTTCATCGGCAGCGCCAGCCCGTCGATCTCGTCCGTGAGTGGTCGCGTGCAGAAGTCGGACGGGCGGCAGATCCTTGACCTGCTGTTCGGCCCTCCGGTTCCCAGGACGAACTACGACGGCCCCGAGATTGCCGCCGATGGATACGCCGTCCTTGCCCGCGCAGGTGAGGAGGCGCAGCTGTCAGGCGCCGCCGAGATCACAGATGAGAGCTTGCTGAGGGCCTTGAATCAAGATGCGAACATCGGCGCCCTGTTTGCATCGGTCGGGCTGAGCGATCGGATTCCGCAGGCGGGTATGCCGGAATCGGACGACCTGGCCACGCCTCGCATTTCACCAATCGCCAACGCTGCGATAACCGCAGGCTTTCAGAAGTGCCGCGACATGGGGATTCAGAAGCCGAGCGCGGCCGGATTCTGCCTCGGCCTCCTCGCCATCGATTGCCCGGCGAGTCGCCTCATGAAGGAAGCCGGAATCACCGAGGAAGCGGTTCGCAAGCTCGCCGCGGTGACAACCGAGGATGAAGAAGACATCCGCCGGAAACGTGTGCTGTCCCCCGACGTTCCGCTCGAGCGATGGGGAACGGCCGCCGATCGAATCCTCTCCTCCGCACTGCGGATCGCGGCGGCCGACCGTTCGCCGGTTGTCGGCACCCAGCATTTGATCGCTGCGGTCGTCCGCGACTCGCAGTGCCGCGGCGCCCAAGCCCTGGAACGCCTGGGTTTCGTGCTCGAGTGGAAAGGAGAAAAGCCAGATCCGGCTGAGGAGCTGCGCGAGGGTGAACGGCCGGTGCTTTCGCCGCAGGCGTCACTCGCAATCGCGGGAGCCCTTTGGCGGACCGGGCCCACCTATCCCGCCGGCACGGCGGAGATCTGCCTCGGGATCCTGGACCAGGGCGCGGGCACCGGCGCGCAGGTCCTCAACTCGGGCGGCGTTTCGGTCAAGGCATTCGAGAATGCGCTTCGGTTCACGTCGCGGGAGTCGAGCGATCCGGCCGGCTGCACCGAGAGCTCTCTTGACATGTGGATGCTGCGGGGCAGCGCGCGGGTCGGAGCGGAGCGATGGTTCGAGGCACGAGCCGACTTTGTGAGCGCAGAGTCGCTGACCAAGAGGGAAGTCCAGCGCGCCATCTGCAACAACAACATCGCATGGGTCTTGTTGATGGCAGGCGATCCGAACCTTCGCTCTGAGGCGCTGGAGCGGGCCAAGGTGGCCCTGGCGATCAAGCCCGAACAGGATGCGTTCATCAGCACGCATGCGTATGCGCTCCTCGAAACCGGTTCAGCGGCGGAAGCGGCAGCCATCCTCGAATCGCTCATTCCCAGGCACACCCGGCCTCGCAGCCGGGCCAACGACCTGTGCGTGCTGGCGATGTGCCGCGCTCGCCTCGGCCAGCCGGACGTGGCCGCGAAACACCTCGCTGCCGCTGCCGACGCCGATCCCAAATGTGCGCTGCTCGCGCGCGCCACGGCCGAGCTGGACAAGACGGTAGCCGCGCCTATCGCCTGAGGCTGGTTAAGCTCACTGCATGGAAGACGAGATCAGCCGCCTTCGCCACGAGATCGTCGAGCTCCGGCGACTGCTGAACAAGCACCAATGGTCCGGCCTGACGCCGGTCGGCGCCACCGGCGCATGCCCGGAATGCGCCGGCTCCGCACCGCCGGAAGGGCGGGGACACCGTCCCGGATGCGCCCTGGCGGCTGCGCTGGCCGCGTCGGCGGCCGGCGCGAAGTAAAGCCGCTTCTCGAAGCACGGCAGATCCTTCGAACCATGGGCAGGATCGTTGTGTTCAACAGCGTCACGCTCGACGGTGTGATGCAAGCGCCCGCCCGGCCCGATGAAGACTTGCGCGGCGGCTTCAAGCACGGCGGATGGGCGTTGCCCTATGCAGATGCGATCTCGGGGAGCATGGCCGCGCGGCCGAGCGCCCGTGGCCTGTTGCTGGGCCGCCGAACGTATGAAGATTTCTTCGCGGTATGGCCGAACAGGACCGAAAACCCTTTCACCGAGGTCCTCAATCGATCCCAGAAGTACGTGGCGTCTCGGACGAGGCGCGAGCCGCTGCCATGGATGAACTCGACACTTCTCAAGGGGGAGGCGGGCAACACGGTGGCGCAGCTCAAGGATGAGCTGGACGGGGAGCTCGTGGTTCTCGGCAGCGGTGAGCTCGTACAGGGCCTGATGCAGCGCAACCTCGTCGACGAGTTCGTCCTGCTGATCCACCCTCTGATCCTCGGTTCGGGTCGACGTCTCTTCGCCGAAGGCGGGCCCGCGGCCAAGTTTCGCCTGGTGGACACCAAGCCGACCACGACTGGCGTCATCATCACGACCTACGAACGTGCGCTGTAAAGAGCGCTGGCACGGCTTTCGGATTCCGTCAGACTCCCACAGGTGATCGTCGAAGCCGAGCGAGTGCTGCGTGAGGTCTTTGCTCTCGAGGCCTTTCGTTCCGGGCAGGCAGACGTCGTCGAGGCCATGCTCGCAGGGCGCGATGTCCTCTCAGTAGCACCGACTGGGTCTGGGAAGAGCATCAGCTACTGGGTGCCGGCCGTCGTCGACGGCGGATTGACGCTGGTGGTCTCGCCGCTGATCGCGCTGATGAAGGACCAGGTCGACCGCCTCACGGCACGGGGCGTCGCCGCGACATTCATCAACTCATCGGTCGAATGGCCCGAGCAGGCCGATCGGCTTCGCAGGGCGTTTGCGGGCGAGTACCGGCTGGTGTTCGTGGCGCCCGAACGTCTGGGGCGGCCAAAGTTCATGGAGCAGCTCGCTGAGATGCGAATCCGCCGGGTCGTGGTGGACGAGGCGCACTGCATCTCCACATGGGGCCATGACTTCCGGCCTGACTACAGACTGCTGGCGTCTGCGATCGAAGCCTGCGGCCGGCCGCCGGTAGCGGGCTTTACGGCCACCGCGACGCCGCAGGTCCGGGCCGACATCGCAAGGTCGCTCGACTTGAAGGCCCCGTTCATATCGGTCACCGGATTCAACCGGCCGACGCTGACGCTCTCTGTGGTCCGGTGCCGCGGCGAGCGCGCCAAGCGCGAAGAGCTGCGTCGCTTGCTTTCAAATCCGGCGCAGCGCGCACTCGTCTACGTGGGCACGGTCAAAGCAGCCGAGGAGCTGGCCGCCGACATGGGCGCCGTTTGCTACCACGGGCAGCAGGATCCCGTTCTCCGCCGCGCGATCCAGGAAGAGTTCACGCAGGGACGCACCAGGGTCGTGGTCGCGACTTCGGCGTTTGGCATGGGCGTCGACATTGCGGACATCCGTCGAGTCATCCACTACCACCTGCCGGGCAGCCTCGAGGCGTACTACCAGGAGGCGGGCCGCGCCGGCCGCGATGGGCAGCCGGCGGAGTGCACCCTCCTCTACAGCCCCGCGGACCGCGACCTGCAGGCGTTCTTCATCGAGCAGTCCGGCCTCGAAGACGGATCTCCTTTAAAGGAGCATGCGTACGCGCGGCTGGCGCAGATGATGGGCTACGCCGAGATGCGCGAATGCCGGCATGCGCGAATCGCGGACTACTTCGGCGAGACAGGGGTGGCGCGGCGATGCAGCGCCTGCGACAACTGCCTCGCTGAGCGACCGCCGGAGGAGTCGGTGCCCGTCGACGCCGTCATGGCCGGGCTGGCCGCGGCGGCCCGCTTCAGCGGGCGGGTCGGGCTTGCCAACGTGGCAGCCGTGCTGGGAGGGCGGCAGAGTCGATGGTCGGCTGCGCAGCCATGGGTGGAACAGCTCCCGTTTTACGGCTCACTCAAGGCGTGGAGCGACCGCCGGGTCAGGCAGCTCCTAGCCGAGATCGTGGCGGCGGGGCTCGCCCGCCAGAGCTCGGGGGAATACCCCGTCGTGGAGCTGACCGCTGTCGGCCGCGAGGCGATTGCGCGCGGGGCGCCGCCGGCGCTGACTCTGCCGGCCGAGGCGGCGAGTCCGAGCCGTGGGACAAAGACGTTCGCCGACGCGCCGGTGGAGACGGTTGACCGTCTGAAGCGTTGGCGCCTGGAGACCGCGCGTGCCACCGGCGTTCCTGCATACGTCGTGTTTCACGATTCAACCCTCAACGCGATCGCCGCCGCGCAACCGGCCTCTCTTGCGGAGCTGCTGCGCGTGCCCGGTGTCGGGGATTCGAAGCTGAGCAAGTACGGCGAAGAGGTGTTGGAGATTCTCCGAGCCACCTAGTCGACACGATCGAGGAACTTGAGAACGCGCTCGATGAGGAGTTCCGCCGCGTGTTCGTCGTAGTCGGGCAGGCTGCTGTCGGCGAACAGATGGCGGTTGCCGGGGTACAGGAACAATTCCCCTCTCTCAATCGTCGCCACAAGGTCGCGCGCAGCGGGGAGGTCTTCCGCACCCCATGGGTCATCCTCCATCATGTGGATCTGGAGTGGAACTCCCGGCGGCCATGAGGCGCTGAACTCGGAGGCCGGGAAAGCGGCGGAAAACAAAAGCGCGCCCTTGCAGCCGGGGCGTGTCTGAGCAAGCTCCTGCGCCGGCATCGCGCCTAGCGAGAATCCGGCATAGACGAGTTCGTTCGATAAGCCGTCGGCGGCGAGCCGACCGCGCTCTCCAATCGTCGAGAAGCCAACCTCCTTCGCATAACGGACGCCCTGGTCGAGGTCGGCGAAGGTCTTACCGTCGTAGAGGTCAGGGACATGAACAATGTGTCCAGCAGCTCGCAGCTCGTCGGCGAACGCGAGGCATCCAGGCGTCAGGCCTTGCGCGTGGTGAAAAAGCAGAACTTCCGCCACGTGATTCACTCTAAGGGGCAGCGTATCTACATCAGAGAATGTGATCCAAAGAAGACGGCATCCATGGTCATCGACAACGCGGACGTGGCCGCACCCGTCATCGTCAAACGCCGCGAATGAGTCGCGATTGCCACCCTCGTGGCTGCCGCCTCAGGTCGTCGACCCGATATTCGATGGGCAATCGGTGCCTACGCCTCGGTCAGCGGTCGGATCGCAACCAGGAACATGTGAGTAGTCGGCCATTGAATTACATCGCCGCCAAGGGTAGTCAGCTCGGCTGTTGGTCTGAAGATGTTCTGAACCAGCCATTCATTTCGCCAGGAACCGGATCTTGGGTCTATCTCGAAGCCAGCTGATTGCACAAGAGACACCCAGTCGGGCCAAGCTAACGTGCAGAACCGCTCATGGCACTCCGACAACCAGCTGTCGGTGTAGGAGAACTTGGTCATGAACTCCATGGCGTCGCTGAGCGAAAGACGGACCGATTTTGCATTTACCGGACTAAATGCAAACGGAACATGGGCCAGCCTGCGGAAGTCCTCCGCGAATTGCGGAAATCTGGCAGCCGGAGTGAGGTTGTCGAGGTAGCTCTTCGCATCGCCAGATGGGAGCCGCTCAAGGTTGCGAGGCGGATGATCGACGCCCGGCTCTTTGAAATGAAGCACGACCTCTTGATCTCCGCCTTCCGGCCCGCATACATCGGAATTGATCCAGACTCCAGCCGGCGATGCTTGCACATAGAGTGCTGCCGCAAGCCGCTTAAGTGCATCGACGCCGCCGGCGTAGCTGATGATCTCGTGGGTCAGCGCAAAGGTGAGGCTCGTATTTATGGACTTGTCCGCGAACACCTTGCCGCTCAGGATGTTGCGCTGGAAGAAGAAGGTGTTGGGATTGCCGAACAGGCCTTGTGACTTCTTGTGAACGCACTCCTCGAACAGGTGTTGAGACACCTCGATCCCAAACAGGTCGGATTCCTGGAGGCCGGGATCGCGCGAAGCGAGTTCGAGCACGGCGCCCGTTGCGCAGCCGACGTCGACAATCCTGCCGGGAACGACATATGGCCGGGCCTGCTTCCATTTGCGCTCAGCGGACGCCTCAAAGGACGCTGCGTAGGCGCGATAGTTCCGCGTCTCCGTCAGCGATCCTTCCTGGCCCACGACAGGATCGCCAAGGACCATTGCGACTTGCGCCGCCAAAGAGTAGCGATCGAACACGTCGATTGTGGCCTCATGAGCGTGCTGGCGCCAGGCAGGATCGCCGGCCGCACATAACTCAAGGACCTGCCATGCGCGAAGCGGCGACTCTGAATGGTCCTGCTCCAGCGGAGCAATCCTGAAGCCAAGGGACTGATACATCTCGATGACGGCAGGAGTCGATACGGCGACGACACAATTGGCCGGATCGAGCGATAACCCGCCAGCCCCGGCTGCTATCGCCTTGAGCGTTATTTCGGCGAAGCGCTCCGTCGGCCTTGTATCGAAGATTGGAACAACCAGAGAGCGAAAGCCCTCGCGCGAGCTGAACAGCTCGATGGCTGCCTCGCGACGATTGGCCGGAACCGGATTGCGCCGGGTGTTCTGATGGTTCGCGCTGGTTACCGCCCAGACAAGCGTTGGCTCAGCTGAGAACCCCACGGTCTCGTCGTCGATGTCTCGCAGTCGCCCGCCCACCAGGTCACGAAGGTAAACAGCTTGGAAGCGAGTAAGGAGGTGGTGCCGGCCAGGAATCAGAACGTAGTTCAGCCCGGCCACGGCGAATATCGTGCCTGAGGCTTCGCGCCTAATGAACGAGGCTGAGTTTCACTGCAGCTTCGTGGATTTGTAACCGCTGGCCCCAGGAAGCGAAAACAAAGTCGCTCTCGATCCCATCTCCAAAGATAACTAGGCCATCGGACTCGACTGCAAGGTACAGCGAGTTCTGAATGTCGAGGATCCCTTCGGTCAGCTTAGTGCCCGTCGCCGGGGAAGGCCATGCCTCGCGAACAAACCATGCCAGGCTATCGTCGACCGGATTCGGCAGCGAAACCTCACTGTGTCGTTCGAGCGAGATGGACTTGCACCATCCTGTCGCTCCCGTGCCGGTGCTCACGATGACCCCGGATGACGCCTGCCGCTCTGACCGGCCGTCAGCCAGCGTGAGCGTGTAACGGGCAGTTTGATGGGACGCTGGGCCGACGAAGACCTCATTCAAGGCCAACAGCCTTTGCCCATCATCGAGCTGGGCTTGTACCATCGTCCGAGCCTGCACCGGAAGCCGACGAACATCTGAGATGTGCTGGAGAAGGTGAGAGGCAGCCTCCGGAGCGAAAGGCACCAGTACGCCTGGATTTCTTTCCGGATCTGGGTTTACCCCGATGACTGGCTGCCCGTGCAGGTACTTGGCGACATTGGCAACGAGGCCGTCCTGGCCGACCACGATGATTACGTCTTCTGGCGAGAACAGGAACCGCGGCAGGTCGGCACGCTCGACGATCCCGCGGCGCCAATCGACTGGAAGCGACGAAGTTACGGCCGTCATCGCGGCGAGTTGCCGAGCATGTCGGCTTTCGACCTCTTCGATCTCGCGACCGCGGCTTGACAGAAAGAACGCTGCCTGCCCTCGGGTGCCGTGGCGTGCAATGAGCTCGTCGTACTCGGTGGGCCTATGCACGACCACGGCTCTGGGAGTCAGGCTCACGATGTCTTTCCTGATGCAGCGTGGCGCTTCGCCGTCGGCGCCTCGGGCACGACTCCAAATCTCGTGAGGACGGGCGTGATCAGATCTGGGGTGAGCACGAGGTTGCTGATCTTGGGCAGGCTGCCGGCCAGCTCACGCAGAGCGAGACCGAAGAGGATGGCTTCCGAGACGTCGCGGTACGCGGCTACCCTCGCGGTTTCGGCAGCGCCTTCGGCTTCACCCCGGACCCGGATGCTGAGCGCACGCGCCTCACCCAGACGTTGCTCCCGTTCGGCTTCCGACTCTGTTTGGATTTTGCCGGCTGCCGCTGCCTCTTCGGCCTGCCGGCGTGCGTTCGCGCCACGTTGAGCGACCAACTGCTCCTCGCGACGCGCGAGTTCGATCTGCGTCTGCAGCTCGTTTTCGCCGATTGCCCGCTCCCGCTCGACAGCCAGCGCTCGGCGTTCGAAAGTCGCCCGATCGGCCTCTTGCTGGATACCTTCCCGTGTGGGCGTCTGCAAGGCGCGCTCGACGTCGGTCTCGGGTCGGATTGCTGCCACGTGCACGTCGACGATGCTGATACCCGTCTGCGACAGGCGTGGGTCTATGGCGAGTCCGGCGGCGATTCGCTCCGCCACGACCGCTAGGCCATTTGTCAGGGCCTGTGTAAGCGTCATGGAAGCGATCAGAGCCAGAGCCTGTTCCTGCGCGGCTTCGGTCAGCATGCCAGTCAGGCTCTCGAGTGGCGTACTCCGCCATTTGCCGTTCAGCGAGCTGATGGAGAAATCAAACCGTGACGCGGCGAGGGCGGGATCATGCACCCGGTACGTAACCGACGCTTGGACGACCACGTCCTGGAAATCCAAGGTTCGGCCGTGGAACACAAGGGGAACCGGTCTGTCATCGACCGGAACCTCTGAAAGCACAGCAGAGAGGGGCATGAACCAGAAGGAGAGACCGGTGCCGGCGTGTGCGACCCGGCCTCGACGCAGGTGCTGTACCCAACCCGTGGGCGTTCCCCTGAAATGTCGGACGACGGGCAACCTGGTGATATCTGCCATTTGTTCCTCCTGGCGCTTTATCGTCAACTAGACGATAACACGCCGAGGGCATTCTCGTCAATATGACGATTAGTCGCTAGAATGGCGATCATGCCGGGCAGATCCGCAAGCTCGAATCCGCCCTTCGGCGTGACGGTCGACCTCGTGCTGTTCACGCTGGTCCGGGACCGCCTTTGCGCTCTCGCTGTGAGGCGCCGTGCAGAGCCGTTCAGGAGCCGGTGGGCGTTGCCTGGAGGTTTCGTTCAACCTCAAGAGGACCTGGAACAGGCAGCGCGTAGGGAGCTTCGCGAGGAGACCGGTCTTGACGCGTCGCGAGTGCATCTCGAGCAGCTCGCTAGCTACGGCAACCCCCACCGAGATCCAAGGCAGCGCGTGGTATCCGTCGCTTATCTGGCTCTGGCGCCCGGCCTGCCAGCGCCGATTGCGGGAAGCGATGCCGCGGACGCCGCCTGGCTCGAGGTGAATGAGCTCCTGCACCTGCGGCCGGGGCCGGCTTTCGATCATGGGCAGATCCTGCGAGACGGGCTCGACCGCGCTAGGTCGAAGCTCGAGTACACGCCTCTGGCGACTGCTTTCTGTCCTCGTGAGTTCACAATCGCCGAGCTGCGTAAGGTCTACGAGGTCGTATGGGGCACGGAGCTTGACCCGAGGAACTTCCACCGCAAGGTGACTGGCACGAGCGGCTTTGTGGTCGATACCAAAAAGGTCCGCGTCGAGCGGGGCAGACCGGCACAGGTGTATCGAGTCGGCAACCTGCGGCTGCTCAACCCGCCGATGCTGCGACCCGGTCTCGCACTCACGCGGTAAATGGACGCGGGGATTTCGCCTCTCCTGCGACCCGATCCTTCGTTGCCACCCTGATTTCAGAACCGGGTTCCGCGCCGCGCCGGTTTCGAGCGGTCAGCGCACGGTCAAGGTGTCAGTTAGGGTGTCAAATGCATCGGACGTCACGCATCGCGTCAGGAATCCCAACATCTGGGGGTCGATCTGAACTCGAATCCGCACGTCATGGTGCTCGCGCAGGGAGTCGAACCCTGAACCTTGGGATTAAGAGGAGATTGACATTCGTTGCCAGGAAGCGTCAGGACGTGCCTCACTATCGGCAGTCTGACGCGTTTGTGCCACAGGGCATCCTGACGTGTCACAGACAGCCCTGAGTAAGCTGTCAAATAAGCTGTCAGAGTGCGGAACAGCGGGCAACCATTTGCGGCGGGTATCCCGACCGGCTCCATTTGGTGGGCGGGCAGCATGTCGGACCTTGTTCGCCTCCCCGTAGATGTTGGCCCAGCTCGCACTGGAGATATCAGCGAGGTGCCCAACCCGTCAAACCTGCGGGGCGAGATAGGCGGACATCTCTGATGTGGCCCATGGGCAATCTTCTCGCTGGACCTCTCGCTGGTCTGTCGGGAGGGCGGCCACGCCTTGGATGTGGCCTACTCCTCATCGCGGTCGCCTTCGTGATCGCGATCTTCATCGCGACGAGATAAGACGACGTCGCATAGTCCACACGAGGCGGTCGATTCATAACGAAATGCGATGCCCGTGGGGATCGCTGCGGATTTGTTGGTGCTCGTATAGACCTTCGGTCCCGCAGGGAGTCGAACCCTGAGCCTTTGGATTAAGAGGAGATTGACCTTCCTTGCCAGGAAGCGTCAGGACGTCAGGGCGTGCCTCACGTATTTGGCGGTCTGACGCGTTCGTGCCACGCACCGTCCAGGCGTGTCACAGACTGCCCCGGGTAAGCTGTCAAATCAGCTGTCAGCTCGGGACTTCGACTGGGGCCGCACCAGCAGTTCGGGTTGGGTAGGCGCTCACACTTGGTCGCCGAACTAATAATGTCCATCCAGTGAGCGGGTTTTCCGACGATGGCCGGTGGTGGTGGGACGGTACGACGTGGCTGGCGACGCCTCAGGTCGTGCTCCCTCAGCTTCCGCCGACCGAGTTCGAGCAATCAGGGCAACTGAACAAAATGCGCGATCGCAGGAGCAAAGGTCGGTGGCTTTTTTGGACGTTCGGGCTCGGATTCGGACTGCCTGCCTTCCTCCAGTCCCCTTCTCCCGATATCCTGCCATATGCTCGCGACTATCGATTGTGGACGCTCGAACAGCTGGCACTCGCGACGACCTACCTGCTTGGCCCAGATGAGCCGATGCTGGCCGGCGAAACATCTATTTACGACGTCGGTGATTCCTGGACACGGGGCCTGGCGGTGGCGGTCACGGCGGCACGTGTGGTGGTCTTTCGTATCGATTCCGTCGATGGGCAACCGCGCTGGATCGTACTGGTGGGTCGCCCGACTGACGTGAACATAGAGGCACGTTCGGCAGTGTTTGGGTTCCTATGGCCGGCCCTCAAAGTCAGCGGTTGGAATGGACAGTGGACGATCCGGGGTCAGCCGGGCATGTTCAAGCCGGAGCCGGTGCTTGACGCATGGCGGCAAGCCGTCAAGGGCACGGGTCGCACCGCATGACCACGCTGTCGGTAAGGGAGGGGTTGATCGCCTGACTGGGTGAATCGCTTCTGACCCCGCGACGTTATGCGGGTCTACTGCACAACAGTTCGCCAGTCACGAGACATGGGATTATTGATTCGCTACGACCTGGTTCAATTGGTCACCGGGAACTCTAGTTGAGTCAAGCAAACCCCTTTTGACGACAGTTCTGGGGCTTGGTTCCCGATCTGTAAGCTGTCAAATACGCTGTCAACAGGCGACGGGGCAGATGCTGCCCACCACCAGTTGACACGTCAGGAACACCAGGGGCACGCCCTGACGCTCTGGGACACAACATATTGGTGCTCGCGCAGGGAATCGAACCCTGAACCTTGGGATTAAGAGTCCCCTGCTCTGCCAGTTGAGCTACGCGAGCGCGAAGGGAGTGGCCGTCTTCGATCTTAAGCGCCCAGTGTAATTAACACCCTGAGTTTGATGCCGTTCCCACTCCGCGTAGGTTTGCCTCGTGCCTGCCCGGATCCCGCTTGATGTCGACCTCGAGGACAAACTGCTCTACGGGCTCACACCCACCCGGCTCGCTTATCTCGTCATCGCCTTGCTCGCGGGATTCGCGGTCTGGACCTCACATTGGGCGCCTTCATCCGCACGCGCAGGAGTCGCCATCGCCGTCGTGCTGGTGGGTGTCGTAGCCGCATGGGGGCGGTTGCGCGGGAGACCCATCGATGGCTGGGCAGCGGATCTGTTCGCCTTCTGCATGTCGGAATACCGCATCCAGTGGAGGCGACCCAGGCCTTTCAAACGGCTGGGCCGCGGAGTCTCATGATTCGCATTGCGCGCCGAAACGCGGCAGCCTGCTGGCCCGCCGACTCGCGTCTGACCACGATCGATACCGGCTCGATCGGATTCGCGGGGGCTGCCGAAGATGACCGTCGCCGCTTTCTGAATAGCTTCCGGCGGCTCGTCGACGGCCTCGAATCACCGCTGCAGGTGGTGATCAACGTCCGGCCGGGTCAGGATGCCGCGAGCGAAGCGTCTGGCATCGAACCAGCCGCCTTCGAAGACCTACGCGGTGCCGACCTGTGCTTCGCGGAGGACATCCGTCGCAGCAGTTCCTCCCACACCATCACGACTTCGCTGATCACAACCGACAAGCAGGCATCGCGCGTGCAAGCTGCGTTGGGCGAGATGAGCATCTCCTCTAGCCTCCCTGTCGCGCAAGAACCGCCCTTTGGCCGCCAGCAAGCGACGCGCTTTCTTCACGTCCGAGGTTTCAGCCGGAGCTGGTACATCGACCGCCTTCCCGGCACCGAGCTCGACGCCGGATGGCTCTTCCGCCTCTTACCATCAGGCCTTGCAATGAACCTGTCGTGGCACCTCACCCCGCTGCCCGCGGCCTGGATCGTGCACTACCTCCAACGCCAGCTCATCAATATGCGCGCCGCTAATTTCTTGGACGCGACCGCAGGGTCGTCGGATCCAACGCTTGCCGGAGCGCTGCCCAACGCAGAGGACCTGCAGCGGCGCCTCGCCTCCAGCCAGGACAAGGCCTTCCACGTCTCGATGTACCTCACTCTGACCTCGCCCACGTCTGAAGCGCTCGAAGACGGCTCGCGCCGGGTCGAAGGGTCGGCTCGGGCGATCCTCTGCGACCTGCAACGCTGCACTTTTCGGATGCGGGACGGCTTCATGGCCACCCATTCCGGTGGTCCGGACAGGCTGCAACGCAAGAGGGTCATCGACTCCACCGCCCTGGTCACGTTTTTTCCATGGAACGAGCCGGACCTTCAGCAGCCAGGCGGGCTCTTCGTCGGCCGCAATGCGGCGACCGGATCGCCGGTTCTGGTCGACCCATTCGATCAACGCCGATACGCGAACGCAAATATCGCGGTATTCGGCCATTCGGGAGCTGGCAAGACGTACCTGCTCTCGACCCTTGTGATGGGCGCGCTGGGCGCCGGTGCCAGCGTGTACATCATCGATCCGGAGCACGAATACGGAGGTGTCGCCAAGCAGCTGGGCGGCATAGATGTTGAGCTCGCGCTTGGCTCGGGTCACGCGCTGAACGTCTTGGATCTCAGACCCTCCGACCGTCGCGACGAGGCGTGGCTCGGACCTGCTGCTGCCGACGCTGTCGACCTTTGCGCTTGCGTTTGCGGAACGCTTGACGAATCGGAACGTGCGGTGGTCGAGGGTGCTGTCCGCCTGGCGTATGAGGAAACGCTGCAGCCGGTGCTGCGCGACGTTGCAGACCGTCTGCCGCGCGGCTCTCGGGTCGCAGTCATCTTGCAGCGTTGGGTCCACGGCAGCCTCGGCCAGATGTTCAGCGCCCCGACCAACGTCGACCTGGACGCGCCAATCGTGGTTTTCGGTATGCGCGAGCTGCGTGACGAGATGGTTGCTCCGGTGCATTTCCTCCTCGCCGAGGCTCTGTGGACCCGCATCAAACGCAGGGACCGCCGCCGAATGCTGGTCATCGATGAGCTCGGTTTGCTCTTTGAGGACGCGACGATCCGCCGCTTCGTGGTAAGCCTTGCCAGGCGCATCCGCAAGTACCACGGCTCGCTTGTTTTCGCGACCCAGAATCCAGGCGACCTCTTGAGCTCTGACCAGGGCGCCGTCGTGGCGACAAACCCGGCGCTTGTTTTCTTCGGCGCGCAGCGCCCGGTCGAGGCGGCCAAGCTGCAGGAGGCGTTCCATCTCAGCACTCAGCAAAGAGCCTTCCTTGAGGGTGCCCATCGCGGCGACTTTCTGCTGGCCGCGGGTTCGGACCGGCTCGGCATCGGCGTCAAAGCACCACCCTGGCAGGAGGAGGTGATGCGACTGGCCAGAACGACGGCGCAGCCCGCGGCCTGACCGGTAGGCTTACGTCGACGTGCCGAGGGTTCTCCACTACCGATTACATGGCCTTCCCGAGCATCGACTTGAGCGTGTCCACGAACAGTTCGATGTGCTCGCTGAGGCCCGTGCGTGGCGGTGCGGCGCACCCTGGATTGCGAGCTCGCAATCCCGCGGGCTGTTCGAGATGGAATTCTTCCGGCACCTGCGAAATGAAGAGGGCAAGACCATAAGCGCTGCCGGCTTTGTGAAGATGGCCGGCGACGAAACCGACGCCCTGATCATCACGATCTTCATGCGTGACCTGAGCGCCGAATATGGGATCCGCGCTTCGATCCGCGACGAGGATCATCCGCTGGCCAAGCTCCGCCGTCTCGACTTCGAGCTCGGACGCCTGCCCAGCGGCCAATCGCTCGAGGACGTCCTGGCCAAGCGGCCGGTGATCAAGAAGGTCAAAGGCGAGCGGATCTTCTTTTATCCACCGACATTTCGTCTCCATTCCCAGGGCCCCCCTAGCCCAGAGTGGGCTTACGCGCTATGCGGTATCCGCGCTTACGCGCCAACGCTGCTCGAAGCCGAGCAGGAGGCGCTGAAGATCCTGCGTGGCTTCGGTCACCTTGGCGGCTGAAGGCGCGCTGGCAGCCAAAGGGTTCATCAATTCGGCTGACGGGACCAGGCTGGCGTACCGGTCATGGCCCATCTCCGGCGCCAAGATCACGTTTGCCGTCGTGCATGGTCTGGGCGAGCACAGCGGCCGTTATGAGCGCTTCGCAGACGGAATGGGTCGCCACGGGATGGCCACGTTCGCGGTGGACCTGAGAGGTCACGGCGAAAGCGAGGGAAAGCGGGGTCACGTCGACTCGTGGTCGCAATGGGTAGACGACGCGGCTGCATTCGTAAGTCACGTCGAGAGCCAGCAATCGGGAGAGGTCGTCCCGTTAGGTCATTCGTTCGGTGGCGTGGTGGTGCTGAGCGCAGTGCGCTCAAGCCGGCTGGCAAAAGCAAAGCGGTTTGTGCTCTCCAGCCCAGCGCTCAAGCTCAAAGCTGAAGTCCCCGCGTGGAAGACTTCGCTCGGCAAGGTGATGGCCAGCATTGCGCCCCGGCTTGCCCTGGACAACGAGGTCGATCCCGGGACCGTGTCGCGTGTCCCGGAAGTGGTCGCCGCTTACCGCGCCGATCCCCTGGTTCACAGCAAGATCTCGAGCCGGCTCTACGCCGAGTGGCAGCGCGCCGCCGCAGAAAACCTGGGGCTCGCGGGAGACGTCAAGATTCCATTTCTGATCCTTGCCGGGACCGGTGACAGGCTCATCGATTTCGAGGGCAGCACGGAGCTCCATGCGCGAGCCCCCGAGACCAGCGAGCTGCAACTTCTGGAAGGCCGATACCATGAACCTTTCAACGACCTGGGGAGTGACGAGGTCTTTGCATTGATCGCCGAGTGGCTGAAGAAATGATTGCGGAGGTCGTGCTCGCTGGGCGGCTGAATCTCGACCCCGGTTCATGGCTCGCCTGGATCGTGGTGGGACTCATCGCCGGCGCCATCGCCGCTCGTGTCGTGGCCGGCCGCGGATTCGGCTGCATCGCCGACATAGTGGTCGGCGTGGCGGGAGCCATCATCGGCGGATTCCTTCTCAGCGCAATCTTCGGAGCCACAGGCACCGTTGGTTTCTGGGGCAGCCTCGTAGTCGCGTTCATTGGCGCCGCGGTCCTGCTCGCGGTTTTGAAGCTGGTGTCGGGCGGACGCCTCTGAGCTAGAGGCGTCCTCTCAGCTCGCGGCGGCTCGGTATTCCTCGCGCGGCTGCTCGGCCGCGGCTTGCCTCGAGCGGCGCTTGATCAGCAGCGTGGTCAGTGCCGTGAATGCGAGGAACACGATCGGAACGATGAGCGTGTGCTTCATGGCGTCGATGTAGGCGCTCACGAAAACGTCATGGGCGATCGCCGACACCTGCTGCGCAACCGCTGGTGGAATGCCAGCCGGCAGCCTTGCTCCGCTCTCGCCGGAGCCGATCTCGAAACCCTTAGAGGAGACGTTGCTGAAGGCGGCCACGAACTGGTCGCGAAAGGCGGGTGGCAGCGCTACCGCATGGCTCACCGCCTGCTCGTGAAGGGTGGTCGCCAGCTGGTTCTGGAGGAGCGCGCCGACCACCGCGCTGCCGATCGCCGCACCAAGCTGGCGGATCGTGTTCAGAACGGCTGACGCGGAACCTGCGACTCGCGGCTCGATGTTGCGCATGGCGACGGTCGTCATCGGGGCGAAGGTCATGCCCATGCCGGCGCCGGCGATGATGGCCGGCCCGAGGAAGTTGATCCAGGTCGAATCCGGCCCGGCCACCAGGGCGATGCCGCCCATGCCGATGGTGAAGAGGGTGATGCCGGTCATGAGGATGTACTTGCCGCCGATACGGTCCGACAACCGCCCGGCGAATGGAGCGGTGACCATCGAGGTGACCGACATCGGCGCCAGGGTCAGGCCCGCGACGAGGGCGGAAAAGCCGCGCACCGACTGGAGGTAAATGGTGAAGGGGAGGAACATGCTCAGCATGCCGAAGCTGATCGCCGCGGCGATCCAGTTGGCCACCGCAAAGTTCCGGTCCGCGAAGAGCGACAACGGGAGCAGGGGCTCGGTCTGGAACCGCTCCCAGATGAGGAACAGGACGATCAGGACGACCCCTGCTCCGATGACCTCCGGGATGGTCACGCCGTAGGACTCGATCTGGCCCCAGCTGTAGCGCTGGCCTTCGATCAGACCGAAGACGATCGCAAACAGACCTGCGGTTGCGATCACGATGCCGGGTAGATCCCACCCGTGGTGGCGACCTGGGCGCAGGTCGGGGATGACCAGGAAGGTGGCGACCAACGCAGCGATTCCGATGGGTACGTTGATAAAGAAGATCCACCGCCAGCTGATGTAGGTGATGATCGCGCCGCCGACCGTCGGTCCGGCCACCGTCGCGAGGCCGGCCACACCACCCCAGACGCCGAATGCCGCGCCTCGACGCTCGGGCGGAAAGATCGATGTCAATATGGCGAGCGTCTGCGGAGTCAAGAGCGCGCCGCCGACTCCCTGCAGGATCCGGAAGGCGATCAGCTCACCGGCATTTTGAGAAAAACCACACATCGCCGACGCAACTGTGAAGACGAAAAGGCCGACCGCGAAGATGTTGCGCTGGCCAAACAGGTCGCCCAGGCGACCCGCGGTGATGAGCAGGACGGCATAAACAAGGATGTAGGCGTTGAGCACCCAGAGGATCTGATCGAGCGTGGTGTTCAGCCCGTCTTTGGTGTTGCTGCTCATCGCCGGGATTGCCACGTTCACGATCGTGGTGTCGAGCAGGATCATGAAAAATCCGGTCGTCAAAACAACAAGGACAAGCCAGGGATTAGTGCGCGCGGGCGCCATGTCGCCTCCTCAACGTTTCATGGTCGGGATCGAGCCCGACTTTCCATTCCAGTCGGCCGTCATTGACTTCCTTTTCGAGGTTGTTGACCCACTTGCGTTCCGCATCGAGCATTGCGATCTTGTGCTCGAGCTCGATCAACGACAGCCTGCTCACTCCGTCGGCTCGGAGCTCGGCCAGGATCCGGGTGAGCTTTTCGGTCGTTGCCTTCAGCGCAGCGGCCCGGTTGCGCAGGTGCTCGGCGGCCTGCGGCGCATCGAGGTGGTGCATGAACATCAGGCCGGCCGCGAAGTGTGGGTACTCGCGGCGGGGCTGAGAGAGGATGTCGCTGACGATGCGGACCAGGACCTCGCGGCCTGATTCCGTGAGCTTGTAGATCGTGCGCTCGGGCCGGCGGCCCTCCTTCTCGCGCTCGGTCGGAACGATCCATCCATTGCGCTCGAGGACCTCCACCGTGTGATAGAGGGAGCCGAAGTTGAGCCGGATGAACTCATCGTGGTGTCGCAGGCGCATGGTCGAGGCGAGCTCGTAGGGGTGCATAGGACGCTCGTCCAGAAGCTCCAGCACTGAAAGGGCCAGGGTCGAGATCTCGCTCGTGGGCTCCGTCATATTCTAAATAGAATATATGCAACCGGATATACCGAGTCAAGTATTCCGGCCGGAAGTCTTAACCGGCTGGCTTGTTCACGGCGCAAATTGAAACTAGGCTCCCGAGCAGGTGCGTCGGCTGGGGGAGGGAGCCGAACGGGAGAGGGAGGGCCCCAAGAGGCCCACCCCGGCCTCTAAGAACGAGTCTACGAACCCGTCGCAACCGGGCAACCCACCTCCGGGTAGCTACCGTTGATGCATGTCCAGGCGGGGTTCGACAAGCTCGCGATGAGCGACTCCCGTGGACCATCTGCCGCCGTTTCGGCGGGCCTCCTCGTCCGCCAGGCCGCGGGAGGGGACCTCGACGCCTTCGAGGAGCTGATCCACCGCCTCCAGCGCCGCGTCTACGGTTTCGCCTACCAGCACCTCCGCGACAGCGAAGAGGCCCACGACCTGGCCCAGGAGATCTTCGTCAAGCTCTACCGCAACCTCGCCCGCTACGACCCCGCGCGGCCATTCGAGCCCTGGTTCTGGAAGCTCGCCGCAAACACCACCATCAACTACCGCCGCAAGCGAGTTCCCATCCCCGCTGAGCCCTCGACCGAATCGGCCGACCCGAACAGCACCACACAGACACACGATCCGGCACTGGTCGAAGCCCTATCGCAGCTCGACCCCGCGTACCGCCTGCCCATCCTGCTCCACTACTACGCGGACCTCTCACTCGAGCAAGTCAGCCAGAGCCTCAACCTCTCCATCCCTGCCATCAAGTCCCGTCTCCACCGCGCGCGGGCGCAGCTGCGCAACTCGCTCGCGGAGCTGGAGGAATCCGAAAACCTCAGATGACCGTGCCAACAAATCCCCTCGCGTGCGCGCGCGTGCGCGTCCTTCTCGAGTCGTACGTTGATATGGACCTCGCGCGCGACGACGCACAGCTCGCGCAGGAGGTGCGAGAGCACCTGGCCGGTTGCGCCGATTGCAGGCGCCAGCATCATCAGGCCGCCTCAGTCCCATTCCGCCTCAAAGCGCTCACCTCACCCCCGCCGAGCGAGTCACTCACGGCGGACGTCATGAAGGCAATCGCCCCCTCGCGCACCCGCGACCGGCGCGCCTGGACGCTGCTCGCGCCCGAAGCGATCCTCGCCACGTTCATTCTGTGGTACCTGTCCGGGCTCGACGGCCTCGGCTCCATTGCATCCGGAATCGCGGGCGACCTGCAGGGTCTGGCCGGGTGGGGTTCCGGATCTGGCCCACTGCCCAGCGTGCCGCCCGTCGACGTGCTGCTGCTGCTGGCGCTGATCGCCCTGACCGCGATCGCCGCCTACCACCTCTCGATCCTCATCCAGCTGACTCCCCAAGCGATGCCGACCCGGCGCCGCGCATGAGCGATTCGACCCGAACACGATCGCTCCGCCGCTACGGGTGGGCGATCCTGATCGGTGTCCTGGCGGTGGTGGGAATCCTCCTGGCGGTCGCGGACATCTCGGCCGGCAACCGCTGGCCCAACCCGATGTCACAAGCCCTCGTCGGACCCGCCACCGGGGCCACACCGGCACCCAACCAGACCCAGGCATTCCGTTTTGACCGCAGCCGCGTCGGCGACCGCCTCATCTTTGACTTCCCCGTCGGCGGCCTGGGACCGCTCAGTCCCTACCAGGCACTGCGGGCATTTCTCACCAACGGCGCCGGCCTGGTCCTGCTCGCGCTGGCCGCCCTGGTGATCTTTCCGTCGCGGGCCCGCAACGCGGTTGAACGCCTCGAGGCAAGACGCGGCGCAGAGATTGCGCTTGGCGCCGGCATCGTCATGGTGCTGCTGACCTTGGCGGCCGTCACTCTGCTGCGTTTCACGTTGCTGTTTCTTGCGGTGGTCCCACTGGTGTTGCTGGTCGCCCTGGTGGCGGGACTTTTCGGTGTCGCCTGCATCTCGCTTGCGATCGGCCGACTGTTGCATCACCGACTGCGACTGCCGAACGTACACCCACTCATCGCCGCGCTCGCCGGCGCTCTGGTCGTCTTCGACCTGGCTGTGATTCCTTACGCGGGCGTGTTCGCGCTCGCTGCGGTCGCAATGGCCGGGATCGGACTCGCGGTCGTGACTCGCTTCGGGTCTGCGAGCGGCTGGTCTTTCGTCGATCTCGATTTCTAAATCGCTGACCGGGAGGAAGTGACTGTGTTGTTTGGCCTATTGAGCAGAACGCGGCTGGTGGTGGCCGGCCTGGCGATCGTCGCGCTGGTACTCGGCACCCTGATCTATCGGGACATGTTCGTGCCGAGCAAGAACGCGGCCAGCGCGCTGAACATCTACACGGTCGCGCGCCGCACCGTGACCTCAAGCATCACCGGCACGGGCAACGTCGAGCCGCAGGCGCAGTCCAACGTGACCTTCAAGGTTGCAGGCACCTTGACGGAGATCGACGTCCACGTCGGCGACCACGTTTCCGCAGGACAGAAGCTGGCCGCGATCGATTCGACCACCGAGCAGAACGCACTCGGCCAGGCGGAAGCCAATCTCGCCACGGCCGAGTCCAACCTGCAGTCGGTCGAGACGCCGTTGACCCAAAACCAGGTCACGCAGCTGCAGGACAACGTGACGACCGCACAACAGAGCTACAACGACACTGTCACCCAGGTCAACCTGGCCAACTCCCAGGACGCGAGCCAGGTCGGCGCGGACCAGAACCAGCTCACGAACGACCAGGCGGTGCTGAGCAACAGCCTGCTTTACCAGCAGGACCTGCAACAGCTCAACACGGACAAGGCGACGCTGCAGTCCGCGTCGGCCACTTTCACCAACGACCTCACGTGCAAAGGCGTGGCTTTTGCCAGCTACTCGCCCCAGTGCCTCACCGAGTTCACCGCGGTCTCGATCGCGCAGACCGCCGTGACCACTGACCAGGTCAAGGTGAACGTGGATTCGGGTCAGGTCACTGCGGACCAGAACAAGCTCACGGTGGACACGAACAAGCAGCAGAGCGACAAGACCACCGGCCAGCGCAGCGTCAACCAGGCGGCGGCTTCCTTGAAGAGCGCGCAGGACCAGCTGAGCACGCAGACCGAGAGCAAACCCAACCAGATCGCCTCGGCGAAAGCGCAAGTGCTGAACGCCCAGGCCGCGGTGGACACGGCGCAGCAGAACTTCAACAACACCACGCTCGTGTCGCCGATGGACGGCCAGGTGAACAGCATCACGGGCGTGGTGGGGGAGACCGTTTCGCCCGGCGGCGGAGCGACACCAGAGGCTCCCGGCAGCCAGGCGCCCCTGCCGACGAGCACGGCCTCCAACGCCTTCATGGTCATCGGCAACGTCAGCGGCCTGGAGGTCGTGGTCCCGTTCGCCGAATCGGACGCGTCCCGGCTCGCCTTCAACCAGGACGCCCAGGTGACGTTTGACGCCGTGTCCAACCTCACGATCAGCGGGCACGTCATCGCCGTGGCCAGCGCGGCCACTGTGTCGAGTGGGGTCGTCAACTACTACGCCACCATCAACCTCAACCTCGCCGACCCTTCGCTCAAGCAGGGCATGACCGCGAACGCGACGGTCACCGTCAGCAAAGCCGCGAACGCCCTGACCGTCCCCAACCTGGCCATCACCCGTACTGCGGGGCAGGCTTACGTGCTGGTCTATGCCAATGGACAGCAAGTCCAGACCCCGATCGACACAGGCGTGGTCGGGGACCAGTACACGGAGGTCACCGGCGGCCTGAACGACGGCGAGCAGATCGTGATCCCGACCGTCAGGGTGTCGAGCGGCACGGGCACCGGCACCAACCGTGGATTGGGCGGAGGTGGCGGCGGGGTTCGCGTCGGGACCGGCGGATGATCACCCTCGAGGGGGTCACCAAGACCTACCGGATGGGCAGGATCGAAGTGCCGGCCCTTCAGGGTATCGACCTGCATGTCGGGCGCGGCGAGTTCGTCGCCATCATGGGCGCGAGCGGCTCGGGCAAATCGACCCTGATGAACATACTCGGCTGCCTCGACGTGCCGACGACCGGCCGCTACATCCTCGATGACACCGACGTCGCCATGCTCGGCGACGACCAGCTCGCCAGGATCCGGAACAAGAAGATCGGGTTCGTCTTCCAGAGCTACAACCTCATCCCGCGCACCACGGCGCTCCACAACGTCGAGATGCCTCTGATCTACGCGGGCGAAGGTGGGCGAACAGCGCGCGCCCGTGAAGCGCTGGGCGCGGTCGGCCTCGCCGACCGCGTCAACCACCAACCGACCGAGCTTTCGGGTGGCCAGCAGCAGCGAGCGGCCATCGCGCGCGCCCTGGTCACCAACCCGGCGATCCTGCTCGCCGACGAGCCAACCGGAAACCTGGACACCAGCTCGAGCCTCGAGATCATGCGCCTGCTTTCCCGGCTCAACGCGGAGCAGTCCCGGACGATCGTTCTGATCACTCACGAGCTGGACATCGCGCGCTTCGCGAGTCGCGTCGTGGAGCTGCGTGACGGCCGAATCGTCCGCGACGACACGAACGCGAAGTGAACCTTTACGAGGCGTTGCGCATGGCCGCCAACGGCCTGCTCGGCAACCGGACGCGGAGCGCCCTGACCATGCTCGGCATCCTGATCGGCGTCAGCGCGGTAATTCTTCTTGTGGCGGTCGGCAACGGGGCAAGCGTGCAGATCAACAACCAGGTGCAGTCCCTCGGAGCGAACGTGATCTACGTCTATCCGTCGAACGCCCGAGGCTCCGGCGGCGTGTCGCAAGGCTTCGGCACCGGCCAGAGTCTCACGCAAGCAGACGTCGACGCGCTCAACAGCAAGCAGCAGGATCCCGACGTCCTCGCCGCCATCCCCATCGCGCAGTCCGGAGGCCAGATCACTTACGGCAACCAGAACTATTTCGCCCCGACCACCGGCACCACGCCGGACTTTCCGCAGGTTCGCAACTACCAGCTCGCTGAAGGCTCGTTTTTCTCAGCTGACGATGTGACGGCCCGTCATCGGGTCGTGGTCCTCGGCCAGACTGTCGTGGACAACCTCTTCGGCACGACCGACCCCATCGGCCAGACGATCAAGATCAGCCGGCAGAGCTTCCGGGTCATCGGCGTATTCGCCCAGAAGGGCGGCACCGGCCTCGGCTCGCAAGACAACGTCGTCGTCGCGCCGATCACCGCCGTGTGGGCGTACCTCACCGGTGCTCGCGGAAAGGTGATCAGCCAGATCGTCGCGTCGGCGTCATCCGCCGGCACCGTCACGCAGGCCGAGACCGAGATCACGACGATCCTGCTCGAGAGGCACCAGATCTCAGATCCGGCCCAGGCCGATTTTCAGCTGCAGAGCCAGCAGGACATCCTGAACCAGGCCACCTCGATCTCGACCGCGCTCACCCTCGTGCTCGGTGCAATCGCCGGAATATCGCTCGTGGTCGGCGGGATCGGAATCATGAACATCATGCTGGTCACCGTCACCGAGCGGACCCGCGAGATCGGCATTCGCAAGGCGATCGGGGCCCGGCGCCGGGACATCTTGATGCAGTTCCTCATCGAGGCCATGGTGCTCAGCGGGCTCGGAGGGGCACTCGGCATCGCGGTCGGCGCCCTGCTGGCCCTGGAGGCACCGAAGATCTCGGCGCTCGCGACTTCGGGTTTCCCGACTCCGGTCGTGTCGCCGACCTCGGTTGTGCTCGCATTTTGCGTGTCCGTTGCGATCGGACTTTTCTTCGGCATCTATCCGGCCAACAGGGCAGCGCGGCTGCACCCGATCGAAGCCCTCAGGTACGAGTGAAGGAGTGAGAACTTGAAGCCATACGTCGTCGCGCTGCTGTTGGTCGTCGGAATCCTCGGTGGTTTCTACGGCGGCTACAAGATGGGCCAGAACAACGTGGTCGCAAGCACCACGAATCAGAACCAGGCGGCACGCACCGGCGGCCAGGGAGCCTTGACAGGCGGCCGCGGCGGCGGAGCCTTCGGAGCGGCATGCCCGAGCCCAGGAGCAGCATCACCTTCGCCCGGCAGCAACGCGGTGGCGAGCGGAACCGTGACCAACCTGACGTCGACGTCGCTGACGATCTCGGCGGTCGGCTGTGATGTCAAGATCGTCTTCGGCAACACCGTTCAGGTCTCCAAGACGGTCACCGGCTCGACCTCCGACCTCAAGGACAACATGACGGTGACGATCGTCGGTACGCGCCAGGCGGACGGCAGCATCAAAGCGACCACGATCCAGATCGGAGGCGCACGGGTTGGCGCCAGGGGCGGCGCCTCGCCGACGCCGTCGCCGTAGGCTAGGTCTCGCCTCCGAGCGGCTTCTCGAACCAGGCCACGTCCCAGTAGCGGCCGAACTTGCGGCCCTGCTCCGTGAACAGCGCGACCCGCTTGAAGGCAAACTTCTCGTGCAGGGCGATGGACGCCGGGTTGGGCAGCGCGATCCCGGCGTACGCGCGGTGGAGATCTTCGCCTTCAAGCGATTTGAACAGTTCCGTGTAAAGCCTCGCTCCAACGCCCTTGCCGACAGCATCGGGCGAGAGGTAGACGCTCGTTTCGACCGAGGTCAGGTAGCCCGGCTTGGGCCGGAACCGGCTGCTCGAGGCGTAGCCCGCGACCTGGCCGCTCTCGGTGGCCACCATCAGGCGGTGGCGACCGGCTTCCGCGTAGTGGCTGAACCACTCGCGCCGGACCTCCATGGTCATCGGCTCGTCGTCGAATGTGACATGCGTCTCGGCGACGTAATGGTTGTAGATGTCGTTGATCGCCTCGAGGTCCTTTTCGGACGCAGGCCGGACGTCGACCGAGGCGTGAATCACGGTGACCAGTGTATTTCCAGACAATTGGCGACATGGACCGCATCGAGCTCCGCGGAATGTCCTTCCAGGGCCGCCACGGCGCGCGCCCGGCCGAGCATGAGCACGCGCAGGAGTTCAAGGTCGATCTGGACATCGAGGCTGACCTGAGGCCGGCCGGAGAATCCGACGACCTGGCCGACACCGTCGACTACACGAAGGCACGCGCGGCGGCGAGGGAGGTGATCGAGGGCACATCGATGAATCTGCTGGAGGGACTGGCTGCAGCGATCGCCGAGCGCGTCCTCAGCCTGCCTCGCGTCGAAGCTGTTTCGGTACGGGTCGCCAAGCGCCCGGCCAGCATGCAGCCCATCGAAGCCGCCGCGGTGCGCATAAGAAGGACGCGCGCATGACGATCGCGTATTTCGACTGTTTCTCCGGCATCTCCGGCGACATGACGCTCGGCGCGTTGATCGACTGCGGCGCCGACGCTGCGCTGCTGGACGCGGTGGTCGAGGCGCTCCGGCTGGGTGACGAGGTGACCGTCGAGGTGCGGCACGAGACGCGCGGGCACGTCGGAGGGACACGCGTCATCGTCGGCGTCGAGGGTCGTGTCGAGCGGACTGTTCCGGCGCTTCGCGGCGTAATCGAGGAGTCAGGCGCACCGAGCGAGGTCAAGGCGCCGGCGCTGGACGCCATCAACCGTCTCGCGCGGGCCGAGGCTCGTCTCCACGGCGTGGAGGAGGACAGGCTCCATCTCCACGAACTCGGCGGCGCCGACACACTGGTCGACCTGGTGGGGGCTTTCTGGCTCCTACACGCCCTCGATGTCCGCCGCGTCTATGCGTCACCGCTTCCCACGCCGCGTGGACTCAAGGGCGACATGCCGTTGCCCGCGCCGGCCAGCCTGCGGGTGCTCGAAGGCACCGGCGCCGTGCTGCAAGCAAGCGACGAGCCACGCGAGCTGGTCACGCCCACCGGCGCGGCCATCCTGGCCGCGGTGGCGACATTTGAGCGCCCCGCCATCTCGCTGCGCCGGGTTGGCTATGGCATCGGCGCGAATCAATCTCCAGCCAACTCGCTCGCCGTCTGGATCGGCGAAGAAGTCACGTCTGAAAGCGGTGTCACCCTCGTCGAAACCAACCTCGATGACATGGCGCCCAACCTGATCGCGGCGCTATGCGAGGACCTCATGGCGGCCGGTGCGCTGGACGTCGCGGTCGTCCCGGCGCTGATGAAGAAAGGAAGGCCTGGGCACTTGCTCAGCGTGATGTCGCCGCCGGAGCTGGTCGGGCAGCTGAGCGAACAGCTCCTCCGGCGCAGCACGACCCTCGGGGTCCGGCTGACTCAGGTGCAGCGGGTCATCGCGGCGCGCCGGGTCATCGAGGTCAAGACCGCGCTCGGCTCGGCCCGTGTCAAGGTGAAGGAGCTCGGAGGCCGGCCGATCGACGTGGCGCCGGAATACGAGGACTGCCGGCGGATCTCGCGCGAGAGCGGCCGGGACCTGCGCGAGGTGATGCGCCTGGTGGCCGATTCGGCGCGCCGGGAGCTGGGACTCGAGTGACGGCGCGCCTACTCGACGGCAGGGCCGTCGCCAAACAGGTTTACGCCGAGGTCGAGCAGGCGGTGAGCGAGCGAGTGGCGCGCGGCGGCTCGCGTCCGCGGCTGGCGACTGTTCTCGTCGGTGACGATCCGGCTTCGGCGCAGTACGTCGAGCTGAAGCAGCGCAACGCGCAGAAAGTGGGCATCGAATCCGAGGATCACCGGCTTTTGGCAAGCAGCACCACCGAGGAGCTGCTCGCCCTGGTCGAGAGGCTGAACCGGGATGAGCGGGTGAGCGCGATCCTGATCCAGCAGCCCGCGCCGAAGCAGATCGACATGTCGCGGATCGCGATGGAGGTCGATCCGGTTAAGGACGTGGACGGATTCCATCCCATCAATGCGGGCAAAGTTGCGCTCGGGCTGCCAGGTGGCGTGGAGCCGTGCACCCCGGCCGGCATCGTCTACCTGCTCGAAAAATTCAGCATCTCCATCGCAGGGGCCAACGCGGTGATCGTCGGGCGCAGCAACCTGGTCGGCAAGCCGACCGCGCTGCTCATGCTCAAGCGCAACGCGACAGTGACCGTCTGCCACACAAAGACGCAAGATCTTGCGGGTCACACCCGGGCGGCGGACATCCTCGTCGCGGCCGCGGGGCGCGCCAACCTGATCACACGCGACATGGTCAAGCCGGGCGCTGCTGTCGTGGACGTGAGCACGAACTGGGTCGACGGACGCCAGGCCGGCGATCTCGGCCATGGTGTGGAGGAGGTGGCGGGGTGGCTGACCCCGAATCCGGGCGGGGTCGGCCCGATGACGCGGGCGATGCTGATCAAGAACACGCTTGAGGCTGAGGTTCGCCGTCGCCCGTGAATCGTTGACGTTCGAAGAAGCTCTCGACTTCATCTCCCGGCAGGGCCGCTTTGCGATGAAGCTCGGTACCGAGCGCACGCGAGCCCTCCTCGACCACATCGGCGCGCCGGACAGGCAATTGAAGGGCGCGCTCATCGCCGGCACCAACGGCAAGGGCTCGACAGGCGCATGCCTGAGCGCGATTCTTCGAGCCGCGGGTCACACCGTTGGTTTCATGCCCAAGCCTCATCTCATCTCGTACACGGAGAGGATCGAGGTGAACGGCACACCGATCAGCGAGCAGGATTTTGTCGCCACGCTTGAGGCCTTGATGCCGTCGTTCGAAGCGGTAGGGTCAGAGCTCGGTCCGCCAACCGAGTTCGAGATGCTGACGGTCATGGCGATCGCCTATCTCGCTCCGCGAATCGACACGCTGGTGTGCGAGGTCGGGCTGGGTGGCCGCCTCGATGCCACCAACGCCCTTGACCTCGGCGTGGCGGTGATCACCAACGTCGCCCTGGATCATCAGAAATATCTCGGCAGCACGATCGGAGAGATCGCGCGCGAGAAGGCGGCGATCATCAAGCAAGGCGATCGGGTTGCAACAGGCTGCGAAGGCGAGGCGCTTCACATCGTTGAGGCCCGCTCTGCCGCCGAGACCGCGCCGCTGTGGCGCCTGGGTGGTGAATTGCACGTGAATGCCGCATCTGTGGGCTGGGATGGACACGTCCTCGCGGTCAGTGGACCAGGTTTTGAACACAGCGACCTGCGGCTTCATCTGCTCGGCGAGTTTCAACCCGACAACGCCGCGCTGGCCGTGGCGGGCGCCCACCTGATCGGCGACGGGAGCGACAAGGCGGTACGCACCGGCCTTGCCGCCACGGTTTGGCCTGGGCGCCTGCAGGTGATCGCCGAACATCCGCGCGTGGTCCTCGACGGGGGACACAACCCGGCGGCGATGGTTACAGCCGGCGCCGCCCTGCGAAGGCTGATCGGGTCCGAAAGGCTCGTCGCGGTGTTCGCGATGCTGAGCGAGAGAGATCCGGTCCAGCTGCTCGCGGCCCTGCGGACCTTGCGCCCGGATGCGGTCGTCTTCACCGAGCCCGCGAGCGCGCACGGCCACGCCATCTCGCCCGAGGAGCTGGTCAACATCTATGGCCCCGGAGCTCAAGCCGCGCGGCCCGCGAGCGCGGCTCTCGAGCAGGCGAAGGAGCTGGCGGGAGTCGGAGGAACGGTGCTGGTCTGCGGGTCGCTCTACCTGGTGGGTGAGATCCTCTCGCTCAGCGACTAGCGCGTACGAATCGCACGCAGAGATAGACGCAGCCCGATACCATCGGCAGCAACAGGGCCAGTCCAAACGCGGCCCACAGCAGACCGCCGCTGACGGCAAGCCCTCCGAGCAAGACCAAAGCCAACCCGATCCCGCCCGCGCCGAGCACGAGGTCCCGGGTGGCTCGGGGGCGAGGAGCGTGTTGCGTTAGCGGCCGAGGCATCGACGATGGGCGGCCGGCCGATGCTCTCCTGGCGGTGAGGCCATAAACCAGCAAGCCGATGCCGGCCAGCCCGCCAAGCAGGGTGATCACCTCGGCGATGAGTCCCTCTCTCGTATCCGAAACACGGGTCACGGCGGCAAAGGCGAGCACGACAAGGGCTGCCCCGGAGATAAGCGAGAGCTGTCGCATTCAGCGAGCCGAGGAGAGGAGGTTGCTTCGAAGCCTGCGCATACCGCGCAGCCAGCGGTCGTAATCGTCGGCTTTACGGCGAAAGTACTCGGCGACCTCCGGGTGGGGCAGGATCAGGAAGCGCTCGTCGCCGATTCCCCTGACCACCGCCTCCGCCACGGCTTCGGGCTCGAGTGCGCCGGCGGTGAGGAATTCGATCCCGAGCTGACTGACTTCCTTCGCCAGCATGTCGGTCTTGACCCCCTGGGGACACAGGCACGAGACGCGAATTCCCTCATCACCGTGAACGATCGCGAGCCACTCGAAAAACGAGAGGGCTGCGGCCTTGGTGACTCCGTAAGGCGCGGCAAAGAAATGGTTCAACAGTCCCGCCGCGGAGACGGTGCCGACGATGTACCCCTCGCGCCGGGCCAGCATGCCGGGAAGCACGTGGCGGGCGACGAAGACATGCGACATCACATTGACTTCCCAGATGCGCTGCCAGTCAGCATCCTTCGCTTCGGGACCGCCGCCGACTGCGATCCCGGCGTTCGAGCAAAAGATGTCGATTCGGCCGTGCAGCGACTCGACCTCACGCACGAGGCGCTCGACGTCAGCCTCGCGAGACACGTCGCATTGAACCGGCGTTGCGTTGATTTCCTCCGCCAACATCGCGGCGCCGGCCCCATCGATGTCGGCGACGATCAGCGCCTTTGGCTGCGCCGATGTTAGCCTCGTGGCCAGCGCTCGACCGATGCCTCGGGCCGCCCCGGTGACGACGATGACCCTGCCGGTCAGCTCCATCGCAAGCTCACGAACACGCCCACCTGAACATTCTCGAGGTCCTCACGAGCCTTCCCCACGATGGCTGATTGTCGCGCGAAAAAAATTCTTGTGGAAAACACCGGCCGGGTCCTTTCGGAGACTCGCGATACCGCATAGAATCACTCCCCATGGTCGGAGGGGGCCTCGACTACAGCGCTGCCTTTCAGCGCGGAATCGAGTTGATCGGGAAGCGCTGGACCGGAGCAGTGGTAAAGGCACTCATTCGACAGCCCGCTCGCTTCAACCAGCTGCTCGCAGGGATTCCAGGCATCAGCGATCGAGTCCTGACGGAACGCCTTCGCGAGCTGGAGACTGAAGGCATTGTGGAAAGGCTCGTCGATCCGGGACCGCCGGTGCGAGTGAGCTATCGATTGACGTCGCGCGGGCGCGCACTCGAGCCTGTGCTGGCGGCTGTTTCGGACTGGGCGGAGAGCTGGCTTGCGACTCCCGCCGCGGCCGTGGGCTGAGCGCGGACTCCGATTTTCGCACTCGTCGCCTCGGGCCCTCCCTTCCTCCGCCGTGCCGTCCCTCCCCCTCCGACACACCACGATCGAGCTTAGGATTCGCAAAAGTCTCTGCCAACCCAGTCTGTTAAGGGGTCCAAAAAGGCATGGCGAACACGACTGATAGGCTTTACCGAATGCCGATTGGCGATTTTCTCCGCCGCCGGCCCGAGGCTCAAACCTGCCAGGCTTGCGGCTCGCCTCTGCCCCACGGCGCGGTCTTCTGCCCCTCGTGCGGAGTGCGCACGGACGACCCTCAGGCCGAGCCCCTCCACATCGTCGACCGCACGACAGGCCTCTTCAACGATCGTTTCGTGCGCCCGGTCCTCGAGGATGAGCTCGCGCGGGCACACCGCTATCAGCGCAACCTCGGCGTCCTCCTGATCGAGGCGAATGGGACTCTGCCTGCCGACGAAGCTCTGAAAACCATGGCCTCGGCCCTGGCCAGCACCGTTCGCGACGTCGACACGCCCGGTGTGCTCGGCCGCACGCCGCCCCAGCTCCTGGCCATCCTGCCCGACACCGACGTCGCCGGCACCGCGCATGCCGCCAACCGCGTTCTCGCTGCGGTCAACGAGTCACTCAAGGCCCAGGGGGCGTCCGCGGCGGTTGGCCTGGTTTGCGTGAGACCGGGTCAGCGTGTTCGTGCCGGCGCGGTCATCGAGAGTGCGGGTCGATCGCTGCGCTCGGGCCGGCCCGAGATGATGGGCAAGCCCGCCTGACGTCAGAGGTCTATCTCGCTCGCCACGGCGAGACCGAGTGGAGCCTTTCGGGGCGCCATACCGGCGTCACAGACCAACCGTTGACCACGCGCGGCGAAGACAAGGCCAGGGCCCTCGGCTCCCGCGTTCGGGGCATCGAGTTCGATGTCGTTTACTCCAGCCCGATGCAGCGGGCTCGGCGGACGGCGGAGCTCGCCGGCTTCGAGCATCCCGAGATAACCGATCTCCTCCGGGAGGCTGACTACGGCCGCTACGAGGGTCTGACCACCCAGCAGATCCACGAGTCCGCCCCGGACTGGGAGCTTTACAAGGACGGCTGTCCAGGCGGCGAGACGCCGGCGCAGCTCTATGCGAGGGCTCAGCGATTCGTCGACCTGGTGACGGCCCAGCGGCGCGAACGCGTGCTGGCATTTGCGCACGGCCACATCCTGCGCGCCATAGCGGTGGCGTGGATCACGGCCGGCATCAGGGTCGCGACCGGGCTGCAGCTCGACGTGGCGACGCTCAGCATCCTGCGTGACGCCGACCGCGGTCGGGTGATTGCTCTGTGGAACGCGCCGTGACCGCGGCTACGCCCTGCGGCGCAGCGTCCAGGTGCGGCTCCGGACGCCCGGAAGTCCGGCGAACACGAGGTAAGCCGACGTCGCGACGTCGGCACGGTACGTGTGCCGTTCGCCGGGGTTGATCAGCATCATCTCACCCACCCCGACCTCTCCTGAGTGGGCGCCGTCGTCAAAGCGCAGCCGTCCACCGGTGACGATCAGCGCCACCGGGATCGCGTTGCGATGCTCCGGTACGGTTTGCCCCGGTTGGAGCCGCAATCCGACGACGCGCATCGACCCGCAGTCCGCGATCTGCTCGAAGCCGAATGCGCGCGGCCCCTCTTCTAGGTTTGGCCTGGACACCGCTGACAATGATGCCGCCGCGATTCGGTCCCGCGCCAGGCCGTGAAGATCGTTCACGCGACCGGCATCGACGGCGCGCGACACGCGCGCGGCACCGTGGTCGTGATCGACGTCCTGCGCGCCTTCACCGTAAGCGCTTACGCGCTCGCAGGCGGGGCGCGTGAGTGCCGCCTGGTCAGGACCGTCCAGGAAGCGCGCGCGCTCGCCGAAACGATCCCGGGCTCGGTCATATGCGCTGAAGAGGACGCCCTTCCCGTCGACGGCATCGCGATCAGCAACTCTCCAACCCAGATCCGGGAGACCGACCTGAGGGACCGCATCCTGATCCAGCGCTCCACGGCCGGAACGCAGGTGGCATCAGAGGTCAAGAGCGGCGACATCTTCGCGGCGAGTCTGGTCGTCGCCCGGGCGACTGTTCAAGCCTGCCTGTTAAGGAATCCGGAGACCCTGACCCTCCTGGCGTCGGCCGACCACCCCGAGGACCACGCCTGCGCGACCTACATGGCAGCGCTGATTCACGGCGACCACCCCGACCTTCAGCAGCTGCTGGACCCGCTGCATCAAAGCGAGCGCTATCGCAGGGCGATGTCAGGAGGCTGGCCTGGCTTCCCTCCCACCGACCTCGAGCTGGCGCTGCAGGCGGACCGCTTCCCTTTCGCGATGCCGGTGAGTCGCGAGGCGGGTTACCTCCGCCTGACCGCAAGCCGCGTCGCTGGCTAAGATCTTCCCAGGGCACCAAGGGAATCCGGTGTGAAACCGGAGCTGTCGCGCAACTGTGAGCGAGGAGCCTCCGTCCGAGACAAGCCACTGAGGTAGCGAGACCTCGGGAAGGTGGACAGAGGCGGCGATCCGCGAGCCAGGAGACCTGAATGCTCGAAACGGCATACCGTCCGCGCGCAACGGCACGGAAGCTCCTGGCGGTCGGCTTTCAGCGGCGCGTGACGGAGAAGGCTGACCGCCTGGAGGAACGATCGTGCGCAAGCACCTCATATGGGCCAGCGCGACACTGGCCTTGACACTCGGAGCCGTCACCGCGTGCGGAGGCTCTCCGGCGGCGAGCACATCGACCCCGACGAACGGCTGCGTCAACGCGAGCGCTTCGCATCGCGCCTACGTGGTCGTGCAGCACAGCGTCGCGAGCCATGAATTCCAGAAATGCGTCGGCTTCACTGGCGACACCATTGACGGCCAGACGCTGATGGATCAATCGGGCATCGAATACCAGACCCAGACCTTCAGCTTCGGCAAGGCGGTGTGCCAGGTGGACAACGAGCCTGCTCAGTTCACCAAGTGCTTCGCCGACACCGGGGCGAACTGGTCGTTGTTCGTGGAGACCGACGGGAAATGGGTCGCTGCGCAAACGGGGTACGCGCAGGTGACGCTTCACGACAAAGAGGCGATCGGCTGGAAGTACACCGCGGACGCTTCACCGGCGCCCCCACCGCTGCCCAACGCGTAGAGGTAGGAGATGAACGCCAGGGCCGTGGCGGCATGGTCAGTCGCGTGCCTGTTCATCGTGCTTTTCACAACCAACCCGGCGTACAAGCTCGTGGTCCTGGCAGCCGCGTTCGTCACTCTGGTCACAAGCGCCGGGATTCGGCGGATGCGCCGGCTTCTCATCGCCGTCGCGTGCATTGGCACCTTCGACGCGATGCTCAATTTCGTTTCGGCGCATGTCGGCCGGACGATTCTGTTTGCCCTACCAGATTCGATCCCTGCCCTCGGCGGTGCGTACACGTTGGAAGCGTTCGCTTTCGGCGTGTCGGGTGGCATCACGATTGCGGCGGCGATCTTCGCCGCCGCGCCCTTCTCGCTTTTGCTCCAGCCGCACGACGTCATGGATGCGCTGCCCAACGCCTTGTCACGGACCGGAACCGCAATCGCGGCGTCGATGAACCTGCTTCCCGTCGTCGTGACCTCATTTGGTGAGGTGAGCGAAGCCCAACGGCTGCGAGGATGGCGGCCGCGCGGGCCGGCCTCATGGGCCGAGGTCGTCGTTCCCGTCGTGCTGACGAGCGTTGAGAGCTCGATCCAGCTCGCCGAGTCAATGGAGGCAAGGGGCTTTGGTTCGGCCTCGCGCAGCGCGTTCCAGAAGAGAAACCTCGAGTGGGACCACTGGATGGTCATTGCGGCCTCAGGCCTTGCCGTCGTGTTGTTCATCGCCGACCACGCGATGGGCGGGGCGAAAGATTGGTTCGCGTATCCGTCGTTGACGGCCCCGCAGCTCGATCTGCCGGCGCTCATCGCATGCCTTCTGTTGTTCATCCCGGTGCTGGTGTGGTCGCGGCACGCCTGACCGACCTGACGTACTGGTATCCGAACAGCGCGCTCCCCGCGCTCGACGGCGTGAGCCTTGACCTCAGCGATGGAATCACAGTAGTCGCCGGACCCTCCGGCGGCGGGAAGTCGACCCTCCTTCGCGTGTTGAACGGGCTCGTGCCTCACTTTCACGGCGGACGCATCGCGGGTCATGCGCAAGTCGCGGGCATGGATATCGTCCGGACGCCGACCCGCAACCTATCGCGCAGCGTTGGGTTCGTGTTCCAGGACCCCGAGCTGCAGGCCGTCTACGACATCGTCGAGCGCGAGGTCGCGTTCGGCCTCGAGAACATCGGGCTCCCCGCCGCCGCGATGCGTGAACGGATCGATGAGGCTCTTGCTGAGGCGGGCGTAGAGCACCTGGTCGGCCGGCAAGTGCGGACCTTGAGCGGCGGCGAGCGTCAGCGCGTCGCCATCGCGTCGGTGCTTGCGATGCGACCGCGTGTGGTCGTGCTCGACGAGCCGACCTCACAGCTCGACCCGGAGGGAGCGTCGCTCGTCATCTCGGCGGCCATTCGTATGAGCGAAGCCGGCCGAGCGGTCCTCATCTCCGAACATCGCCTGGAGCGCCTGATGCAGGTGGCGGCGGGCTTGGTCGTCGTCGCCGGCGGCCAGGTCGAGAGACACGAGCCGTCGGCCTGGCGGCGGGGGCGCACGCAGATCGGCACGATGCGACCCGCACACCCCGGTCCCGAAGCGTGGTCGCTCATTGGTGTGACCGCCGGGCCCGCGGGCCGCGTAGTCCTCCGCGATGTCGACCTGGCGGGTCGGCAGGGCGAGGTGGTCGCGCTCAGCGGCCCCAACGGTGGCGGTAAGACCACGCTGCTGCGCGTCATCGCGGGCATGCTGGCGCCTCAAGCAGGCAGCATCGAGCGCAGGCCGGGACGCATCGCGTACCTGCCCCAGAATCCAACCGCCCTGCTGCACCGACCGACCGTCCGCTCGGAGGTCGAGCTGACACTCAACCGCGCGGCAGACCGGGAGGACCCCGACATGATCCTGGGCACGCTTGGCCTGGCCGGGTTGTCTGAGCGTTACCCGCGTGACCTGTCGTCCGGCGAACGACAGCGCGCCGCCCTGGCTGCCGTCCTCCCCGGACGGCCCGACCTCGTCCTCCTTGACGAGCCGACCCGCGGCATGGACTCCTTCGCTCGGGCTGCTCTCATCCAGGTGGTCGCGCAGCTCCGCGACGCAGGCTCCGCCATCGTCCTCGCCACGCACGACTCGGAGCTGCGCGATGCGCTCGCCGACCGGGTGGTACTGGTCTGCGCCGGAAAGGTGACCGAGCAGGGGGCCGTGCGCGCATGACCCAGAAACACGGCGTGAATTCGGCACGTCTGGCGCCAGCGGTGCGGAATCCCGCCGGCCGGGCGCTGCCCGTCGGCCTGGTATCGCTGGCAGGCCTGGTCCTGTTTTCGTGGCCGTTCCTTGGCACCGAGCTGTCCGCCGGCACGCCGGCATGGGCGTTGATGCTCGCGTGCGTGGCCGGCCTTTTCCTGGTCGAAGCCGGGACGCGGCAGCTCGATTCCCGCGCCATCGCGCTCCTCGCGGCCATCGCCGCCCTCGACTCCGCCCTGCGGCTGGCGGTCATCGTGGGGATCGGCGGCTTCAACCCGATCTTCTTCCTGGTGCTTTGTTCGGGCTTTGTCTTCGGCACGTCGTTCGGATTCATGGCCGGCGCGCTATCGATCCTTGTCTCAGCGCTGATCGGCGGCGGAATCGGACCGTGGGTCCCGTACCAGGTGTTTGCGCTGGGCTGGGTCGGCGTGGCAGCCGGTCTGGCCGGGCGTTGGCGGAGCCCGACGCCGGGACTGCGCGACGTCCTCCTGCTCGCAGCGGTCGGCGGCGTCATGGGCTACGTCTTCGGCGCGCTCATGGACGTGACCGACTGGGTGCCGGCGTTTCGCGGCAACCCGACATTGGGCTGGATGCCCGGAATGTCTCCCCAGACAGCGCTGCTGCACTTCGCCCGCTTCTACGCGTTGACATCGCTCGCCTACGACTCGTTCCGCGCGATCGGAAACGTCGTGATGGTGATCGCGCTTGGCGCTCCCGTGCTTGTGGCGCTCTCACGTTTTCGCTCGCGCCTCACCTTTGAGGTGGTCAGGACGTGAACTTCCTCACCTTCCGCCGGCTCTGCCTCTCGATGCCCGAGGCCGAGGAGGTCGAAACCTGGGGCGAGTCCACGTTTCGGGTGCGCGGCCGGATCTTCGCGATGGGATCGCAGGGGGGCGTCGCCGTCTCGGTCAAGGCGTCCCTCGACGACCAGGCCGGGCTCGTGGCGATGGACCCGAAGACGTTTGCGATTTCCGCCTACACGGGCCGCTTCGGCTGGGTCAGCGTAACGCTGCCGAGACTGGGACCAGTGCTCGCGGAGCGCCTGGTCAGGAACGCCTGGGAGCGAACTGCTCCCAGGCGTTTGCTAGCTCAGAACGCGCGTCGCCGATAGCCCCGGCCGCCCGCGACCAGCCTGAAGATGATCAAGAGGATCGCGGCCCCGATGAAGGCCATGATGATCGCGCTGATGATCGGATGGCCGGCGATCGCGATGCTGAAGTGGAATATGTCCACCAGCACGATTCCGCCAAAGAAAGCGCCGAGTATGCCGACGATGATGTCCCAGAAGAGTCCGAGGCCGTGTCCGAGCGCCACGTGGCTGGCCAGGAAACCGGCCACGAGCCCGACCACGACCCACAACAGGATCGAGTCCAGGTCGAGGTTGATCGGCGAACCGTTGACCGTGATAGCCATTTATGAGGCCCCCTTTACATAACTAGACCGCGCACCCCTAAAACGCGCTGGGGCCTCAGGACACCTTCGCGGCAAGCTCGTCGAATGCCGCGCCGAGAACTCGGTTGAAGGCGGGGAAGGGATGAATCACGTCCGCCAGCTGGCGAAGCGGCGTGCCTAGCTTGACGGCGAGCACCAGCTCGCCCAGGATCTCGCCGGCGCGAGGGGTGACCAGCGTCGCCCCGACCAGCGCGCCGCGCGTGCGATCGGCGACGAGCTTCAGCGTGCCGCCGTGAAAATCGTGGATGTATCCCCGGGCCGTCTCAGCCGGATCGACCGTGGTCACGACCACGTCGACACCTCGCTCTCGCGCCGTCTGCTCTGACCAGCCCACCGACGCCACCTCGGGGTCGGTGTAGGTGACTCGGGGGACGGCGCTGTGGTCGGCGCGTGCGTCCTCGCCGCGCAGGCGCCGGGCCACAACCTGTCCGTGGTAGTAAGCCAGGTGGGTGAAGCCGCCGATGCCGGTGATGTCGCCCGCGCCGTAGATGCCGTCGCGCGCTTCGAGCGTGGCCGGGTCGACCTTCAGCCACCCGCGCTCGGTCTGGGTCAGGCCGGCGCCCTTCCACGCCTCATAGTTCGGACGGCGGCCGGTGGCGACGAGCAGGCGGTCGCCGGAAACGATGGCGCCGGACTTCAGGTGGAGGACGACGTCGGCGGCCTGCATCTCCACCGCCACGCAAGCGTCGCCCACCAGGATCTCCATGCCGTCGGCCTGGAGGTGCGGCAGCAGAGCAGAGCCCGCCTCGGGCTCCTCGAGGCCGAGGAACCGCGGACCGGCCTCGACGATCGTTACCTTCGAGCCGAGCCGTGCGAATGCCTGGGCGAGCTCGACCCCGACCGCACCGCCACCGAGCACGACCAACCTCTCGGGCAGCTCGCGGGGGACCGCAGCCTGGCGGTTGGTCCAGTAGGGCACCTTGTCCAACCCTTCGATCCGAGGTATGGCCGCGGTGCCGCCGTTGGCGATGACCACCGCGCGGCGCGCCACCAGCTGCTCGCCGCCGACCTCCACGGTCCGCAGGTCGAGGAGCGTTCCGGCGCCCCGGAACAGCCTGGCGCCCGTCGCCTCGAGGGCTGCCGCGGGCCGCGTGTCGTCCAGGTCCCGCGCCATCCACAGCACGCGCTTGGAGACCTTGGGGAAGTCGACGTCCCACTCGACGCGCGAGGCGGCCAGAGAGCGCGCGCGGCCGGCCTCTTCGAGCGTCTCTCCGGACCGAAGCAGGGTCTTCGACGGGACACATCCCCAGTAGGGGCACTCGCCACCGACCAGCTCGCGCTCGACGACCGCCAGCGAGATTCCGCTGCCCTGCAGGCCGCCCGCAATCGCCTCGCCGGCCACTCCGCCACCCAGACAGACGACGTCAAACTCCTGCGGCAACCTGTTCTCCTCCTTCCGTACCGGATGTGCTGGCGCGCCGTAGCGACTCGAGAAGTGACGTGGCGGTGAAGGCGCCCACGTAGCGGTCGCCCTCGAAGACGGCGGCCCGCTCGGTGGGGCTCGACAGCGCCGCGGCAAACGCCTCGGTCAGGGTGCTGGACAGCGGCACACGCGGCTCCTGCGGGCTCGGACCTCCCTGGGCATGGTCGAGCGTCGTCTCGTCGATCTGCACGACCGACATGCGTCGCACCAGGCGCTCGCGACCGAGGAACTCCGCGACGTATTCGCTGGCGGGCTGGGTGAGGATGCGCTCCGGGGTGTCGTACTGAGCCACCTGCGCCTGCATCTTCAAGAGACAGATGCGATCGCCCACGATCACCGCCTCGTCGATGTCGTGGGTGACGAAGACAACCGTCTTGCGTACCGAGCGCTGGATGCTTATGAACTCCTGCTGCAGGCGCTCACGCGTGATGCGGTCGACCGCCCCGAACGGTTCGTCCATCAGCAGGACCGGCGGATCCGCCGCCAGCGCTCTCGCAAAACCAACACGCTGGCGTTGTCCGCCAGAGAGTTGGTGCGGGTAGCGGTCGCGGTACTCGGAAGGTGCGAGGCCGACCAGATCGAGCAGGTCGTCGATCCGTTTGTCGATGCGCCGTTTGTCCCATTTCCACAGCCGCGGCACCGTGCCCACGTTGTCCCCGATGGTCATGTGAGGGAAAAGTCCGGTCTGCTGGATGACGTAGCCCATCTTCAGCCGGAGCGCCGCAGGGTCGACGCCGCGCGTATCGACGCCGTCGACGAGAATCCGTCCACTGTCCGGATCGATCAGGCGGTTGATCATTCGCAGGGTCGTGGTTTTGCCGCATCCCGAGGGTCCGATCAAAACGCACGTCTGCCCGTCGGGGATTTCGAGGCTGAGGTCGCGCACCGCGTTGGAGCCGCCGGGAAACTGCTTGGTCACATTTTCCAGGCGGATCACTGCTCGATTACCGTAATCGAATGCCGGGGCACCTATTCCTGGACTACGTTGACCCCTGGATCAACTGGGACTGGCTCTCCACCCACGTCCCGGTGTTCCTCGCGGCGCTGCAGGAGCACGTCACCCTGACCCTGATCGCGGTGGGCGTCGGCCTGCTGATTTCATTGCCCATGGGCGTGGTCGCGCATCGCTGGCGGGCCCTGCGCAACCCCGTTCTAACGTTGTTCGGCATCTTCTACACGATTCCCTCGATCGCATTGTTCGCTCTCCTGATTCCGTACACGGGCCTTGGCACCCTGACCGCCGAGATTGGTCTGGTCGGCTACGCCGTGCTCATCCTCACGCGCAACGTCGTAGTGGGCCTCGAGGCGGTCCCCAACGACGTCCTCGACGCCGCCAATGGAATGGGATACCGGCCGCTTGCCAGATTGGTTCGAGTCGAGCTGCCGCTGGCCCTGCCGGCCATCTTCGCCGGAATTCGCATCGCGACTGTGACCACCATCGGCCTCGTTACGATCACTGCGGTGATCGGGCTCGGCGGCCTGGGCCAGCTGATCCTGCAGGGCCTGGTCGAGAACTTCCACACCCCCCTCGTGGTGGCCACGCTTCTGTCCATCGTGCTGGCTCTGGTCGCCGACCTGGCGCTGGCGGGATCGCAGCGCATTGCCCTTCCCTGGTCCCGGAGCGCATAGGTGTCGATCCTGGCCCGCGTCGCGCAGTGGTTCGCCGATCCCGCTCACTGGACCGGGACCGACGGAATCCCCACCCGCCTGGTTCAGCACATCCAGCTGTCTGCCGAGTCGGTGCTGATCGGCGCGGTGATCGCGCTTCCTGTCGGGATCGCGCTCGGCCACTATGGTCGGTTTGGCAACCTGGCCATCAACATCTCGAACGTCGGCCGCGCGGTGCCCTCGTTCGCGCTCCTCGTGCTCGCGTTTCAGATCTTCGGGCTGGGCGACGCGCCCATCATCATCTCCCTGACCGCGCTCGCCATCCCGCCGATGGTCACCAACAGCTACGTCGCCATGCAGGAGGTGGACCCCGACGTGAAGGACGCGGCTCGGGGCATGGGTTATCGAGAGCTCGCCCAGGTGATGTGGGTCGAGTTGCCTCTTGCGGTACCACTCCTCATGGCCGGAATCCGCACCTCGGCGGTGCAGGTCGTAGCCACCGCCACCCTGGCTGCCCTGATCGCCGGCGGCGGCTTCGGCCGCTACATCATCGACGGGCTGGACCAGCAGGATTACACCAAGCTGTTCGCCGGAGCCGTCCTGGTCGCCCTTCTGGCCCTGGCGACCGAGCTTGGGCTCGCCGCCGCCGAACGCCTTCTGGTGCCCAGGGGCATCCGGCTGCTGAGGGCGCCGTCGGCCCGTCGCGTCACCTACAAGGCGGCTTAGGTGGAAGAATGAGCAATTGTTCGGGGTTCGAGTACGTGTCCCGCCCGTACAAGGAGAGAGTCTGATGAACTGGAAACCCCGCTCGGCATTGCTGGCCGCTGTCATCTCCCTGTCGCTCAGCGCCGCGGCCTGTGGCAGCTCGCCCTCGACCAGCTCGACCACGCCAAAAGGCACCATCACGGTCGCCGGCTTCAAGTTCTCCGAGGGCAGCGTGCTGGCCGAGCTCTATGGCCAGGCGCTCCAGCACGACGGTTACACGGTCACCTTCAAGCTGAACCTGGGATCGCGCGAGGTCGTGGGGCCGGCGATCAAGTCCAGCCAGGTCGACCTCTACATCGGCTACGCCGCGACCGACCTCGAGTTCTACAACAACAGCGCCGGCGAGGCGAGCGGCGACGTCACCGCGACCACCTCCAAGCTCAACAGCCACCTGCAGCCGCTCAACCTGGTGGCTCTCAATCCATCTTCCGCGGTCGACCAGAACGCGTTCGCGATGACCAAGGCGAACTCGACGAAGTACAACGCGACCAAGCTTTCCGATCTGGCCGCGATCGGCGGCCAGCTGGTGCTCGGCGCCGGTCCGGAATGCCCAACGCGTCCGTTCTGCCAGCTGGGGCTGCAGAAGACGTACGGGATCAACTTCAAGAGCTTCAAGGCGCTCGACACCGACGGTCCGCTGACCCGAGCCGCCCTCAAGAACAACGACATCCAGGTCGGCCTGGTCTTCAGCAGCGACGCCGACCTGTCGAGCCTCGGGCTGGTGACCCTGCAGGACGACAAGCACCTGGAGAACGCCGACAACGTGGTGCCGATCGTCCGGACTCCGGTCGCGACGGCTGAAGTCAAGAAGGTGCTCAACGCCGTGAGTGCGGGCCTGACGACGGCCGACCTGGTCAACCTCAACTCGCAGGTCGAGCTGCAGCACATGGACCCCGACGTGGTCACCAAGGCCTACCTCCAGCAGCACAACTACTTCGGCTAATCTCGGTCGGTTCGATGGAGCGAGACGCGGCGCTGGCCGACTACGAGGCTGCTCGTAAGGAGTGGGAGGCCGCCTTCTCGCGCGTCCCTGACGGCGCGCTGACTTACCTCAAACCCGGCGATGACTACTCGCTGGGCGGCCTCCAGGTCCATGTCAACTGGGTGCTCGCGCACTACCGGCGCGTGCTCGACGCGATCGTTGCGGGCGGCTTTGCCCAGATCGGCCCGCAGGATCCGCCTGGGGCCGAGGCCAAGGCGCTCGAGGGCGCCAGGCGCGGCCTGACCCATGGGGAGCGCAACGGCTCACTCGATGAGATGGCTCGTCTCCACGAGGACGTGGGTGCCGCCTGTAGGGTCCTGCCGCCATCGGACTGGTCGCGCAAGGCGCCCGTGGTTTACGGAAGCGGACAGGAGCCCTACCCAACCAGCCCCGAGGACGTCGTCGGCTGGCTGCGCGACCACTATCGCGAGCACGTCGACCAGAGCGCCGCTCTCGTCGAAGAGTGGAAGACGGCTACGGGCGCCTGATATGTCCTTCCCCTCCCCGCTTGCCGGGGAGGGCCAGGGTGGGGAGACCCGCTTTACCCCAAGCGCCAGATCATCGCCTCCTCAGTTAGGCCAACCGATTGATCCAGGCCACGGTTCCATATTTGACATCGACGAGTCGCTGCGCAGCCGCGAGCTCCTCCCCCGTTAGCGGAGCTTTCTTGCTGGTGAACTCTGCCTCAAACCTGTGCTCGAGCTCCCGAGCCACTTCCTCACAGGACAGGTCCGTGAACCACGACATCGGGGACACCGCCTTCTCAGCGCTGCGAACACCTCGCTCTGTGAGAGGGGCGCGACCGATCCTGATCAACCGCGGCAGCAGCTCGACGTCCATCGAGTGCGCGAT
>VBGP01000195.1 GCA_005880795.1 Chloroflexota bacterium
CTTGGGACACAACATATCGTAGCCCACGTCCCAGCAGGTTGAGTCCCACGGCCCAACGACAGGCAGGCGGAACCCTTCCCGAGTCGCACCCCACGACGCAGCACCAGCTCCCCCAACCGCCTGCCTGCCTTAACCTTCCCCGCTCGCCGGGGAAGGTGGCTCGGTCCGCGAAGCGGACCCAGCCGGATGGGGAGTGATGTACTTCTCATGCGGCTCCCGCCGCCTCCTTTTCACCGCCCTCTAGACTTGCAGATCTATGAGTCGCAAGGGCAAGAAACGAGCCAAAGGCAAATTTCGCCAGCCGATGCGGCCGCCAGGGCCGCTGACCCCGGTCGCGAGCGGCTCAACCTCGACAGCCGCGACGCAGCCCGCCACCCGCAGCGTCTCGCAGGCCCGCGTCGGCGGCGACCAGGCCCTGGTCCGAGCCGTCGAGCTGTCACTGGGCGCGCGCAACCAGATCATCAAAGGTCGAGGTGGCCGCTTCACGGTCGAGTCCACCGACCCGTCCATCCCACTCGACCGAGTGCCGTACTTCACCAAGGACCTGGTCAGGTTGCTGGTCGTCGGTTTGTCGATGGTGGTGCTGCTTGGAATCGGCTCCGTCCTCGTTCCATTGATCGTCAAGTAACTCTGTAGACACCGCCCGGCCCAAACCCTAGAGTTTCAGCCGCCCCATGTCTGTTCGCACCAGCGACACCGGTCATACCGCGCTCAAAGAGACCCTGCGCCGGCACAAGGTCGTCTCCGGGGACCACAAGCATCCGGTCAACGTCGTCCACCACGAAGAGGCGACCTTTGGCGAACGGCTTGCGGACAAGATCTCGTTCGGCATCGGTTCCTGGCCATTCCTGATCGTCCAGACCTTCATGGTCGCCGCCTGGATGGTTGGCAACGCGATCCTCTTCTTTCATTTCGATCCCAAACCTTTCATCTTGCTGAACCTGCTGTTCTCGATCCAGGCCGCCTACACCGGCCCGGTCCTCCTTCTCGCCGGCAACCGCCAGGCGCAAAAGGACCGCCTGACCCTGGAGCACGCGGCCCACGAGGCTGACAAGGCCGACAGGCAGAACGTCCAGATCCTCAAGGCGATCGAGCACAACACAGAGGTGACGATCCAGATCCTTCGCCACGTCGAATCACTGGTCGGGGGCCACATGGCGGAAGACGCGGCGAGGGACGCAGCCCAACGGGCGGAACAGAACCGAACGTAAACTCACCGGGTGCGGGTAGTCCTCTTCACCGGTAAGGGTGGCGTCGGCAAGACCTCGGTCGCTGCCGCAACCGCTGTGCGATGCGCCGCCGCCGGCTACCGCACGGTCGTGATGAGCACAGACCCCGCGCATTCGCTGGGCGACTCTTTCGACATCGAGCTGGGCGCTGAGGCGACAAAGGTCGCGAAAAACCTCTGGGCCCACGAGGTCTCCTCGCTCCATGAGATGCAGCGCCACTGGGCCAAGCTGCACGAATACGCGGTCGAGGTCTTCTCGACCCAGGGACTCGACGAAGTCCTGGCCGACGAGGTGGCCAATCCTCCAGGCATGGACGAGGTCGCGTCCCTGATGTGGATCAAGCATTACGCGCAGCGCGCGGAGCACGACGTCTTGATCGTCGACTGCGCCCCGACCGGCGAGACGTTGCAGCTGCTCACCTTCCCGGACGCAGCCAGATGGTGGCTGGACAAGATCTATCCGTGGTCGCGCCGCGCGATGCGGGTCGCCCGCCCGGTGCTGCAGCCGCTTATGGGTATGCCGCTGCCGTCGGACGAGGTCTACGCCTCGTTGAAGGACCTGCTGATGGACCTCGAGGGGATGCGCAAGGTGCTCACGGACCCGGAGGTCACGACGGTTCGGATCGTGCTGAACCTGGAGAAGATGGTCGTCAAAGAGGCCAAGCGTGCGTACACGTATCTCAGCCTGTTCGGATACGTCACCGACGCTGTGATCGTGAACAGGCTGCTTCCAGGCGATCTCCACGACGAGCTGTTTCAGAAATGGCAGCGCATCCATCAGCGCTATCAGCTCGAGGTCGAGCAATCATTCTCGGGCATTCCAATCTTCAACGTGCCGCTGTTCGACAGCGAGGTGGTGGGGGAGAAGATGCTTGCGCGCATGGCGCAGGCGATCTACGGCGAGGAGGACCCATCGCGTCGCTTCGCCACCTCCAACGCGCAGCGCATCGACAAGCAAGGGACGGACTACGTGCTTACGTTGAAGGTTCCCTTCGTCGACAAGTCCGCGGTCGATCTGAGCCGGCATAACGGCGAGCTCTACGTGACCGTGGGCAATTACCGGCGCGAGATCAGCCTTCCCCGCGTGCTGGCCCGCCGGGAGACGGCAGGTGC
>VBGP01000034.1 GCA_005880795.1 Chloroflexota bacterium
ATGGGCGGCTCTGCTCCTGGCACCCCGAGATCTGTCAGCGCGTGACCACCCGGGTACGTGCGTGTCCTTGACTGGCTGATCAGGCGCGGAGTCCGGCGCCGGGGCAACAGCCGTACGGCGTGCGCTCTCACTCGCATGGCGAGGTCAAGCATCCTGCGCAGCCATCGAGGTGGATGCCGGTAGCCAAAAGCGTCCAGCAGGGGATCGTCGAGCATAGCGAATATCGCTTGCCTCACCAACGGTCGCAACGCGCGCGAAAACCAAGACAGGTACAGGTTCAATGTGTAATCGGCAACCCGGCGGTTGCTCTCGGTGTGGCGAAATCGTGTCGCCTCGTAACCACGGCTCCATCGCTCGAGCTCTTCCAGGCTCGCGGGAACGTCCCGGATGCGCATCCGAGTCGCCAGGCGCTTCATGTACTCGAGTGACGCTTCCAATTCCCGATCTGTGTAGCGGCGCCAGCCCCATCGTCGGTTCCAGCGGATCGGCTCGAGCACGATGGTCGACAGGACGTACAGATAGTCGTCGTTGCTGATCGAGTAGCGGGCGTGCATCCGATTCATGCGCCGGTTTGCCTCGCGACCGCGCTCACTATCGAGGCCTGAGTCCAGCATCTCGGCCAGGATCAGCTTGGTGTCGTCATAACGCTTCTGGGGTCGTTGGCGGAACTCGCCGGTCTCGTCGAGAAGGACGCTTATCGTCGGGATGCCATAGGTCCTGAAGAAAGCCAGGCTCAACGACTGCTCGACGTCCCAGGGAAAGTCGTAGTTGGTGCTCAGGAAAGAGATTCGCTCGAAATCGCGCTTCGGGTCGAGGTGCTCGATCTCCGCCAACACGCTTGATCGAGTCATCCGTCGTCGTGCTGCAGCAAGGCCTACGACTCTTCTGTCGCCTCTTCCTTTCCCGTTTCCTCCGCCGGCTCTTCGGCCTCCGCTTCCTCTGGCTCGTTCGTGACGAGCTGACGGCGCTCGCGGATGCGGGCTTCGCGGCCCACCTTGCCTCGCAGGTAGTACAGGCGGCCCTGGCGGACGTCGCCGTGGCGCAGGACGTCGATCTTGTCGATGCGCGGCGAGTGGATCATGAACGTCCTCTCCACACCGACCCCATGGGTCACGCGCCGGACGGTGAAGTTCTGGCGCAGGCCACCGCCGGTAACCCTGATCACCGTGCCCTCGAACACCTGGATGCGTTCGCGCGTGCCCTCGACGACCTTCGCGTGGACACGCACGGTGTCGCCGGCACGCAGAGCAGGGACCTTCTTTTTCTGCTGCTCCTTTTCGAGCTGCTGGATCACGTTCATGTCTTCTTCAACTCCTTACCGCGTGGAACGCGTCTCTGTGCCGCTTGCTGCCGGCGCCACTGCTTGATCCGCGCGTGGTCGCCGGACAGAAGGACATCAGGGACGGTCATGCCTCGATACTCGGCCGGGCGCGTGAACTGCGGCCAGCCGGTGAGCTCGTCGGCGAAACTGTCCTGCGCCAACGAGCCGGGGTCGCCGACCACCCCCGGGATGAGCCTGGCCACCGCGTCGACCAGGACCATCGCGGGGATCTCGCCGCCGGTGAGAACGTAGTCGCCGATCGAGATCTCTCGCGCCTGCAGCGCCGCCCGAACCCGATCGTCGATGCCTTCGTAGCGCCCGCACACGATGACCAGGCCCGGCTCGGCGGCGAGCTCGGCCGCCAGGTTCTGGTCGAGGCGCTCGCCCCAGGGCTCCATCAGGATCACGGGACCAGCGTTCTTGGTCCTGATGGACTCGACCGCCTCGATCACCGGCTCGGGCTTCAGCACCATCCCAGGACCGCCGCCGAACGGCATGTCATCGACCTGGCGGTGGCGGTCGTGCGTGTGTTCCCGGAGGTCGTGAGCCTGCAGCTCGATCAACCCTCGCTCGATGGCGCGGCCGATCACGCCCTGCTGAAACGCGGGGCCGAACATGGCCGGGAAGATCGTGACGACGTCGAATCTCATCTCAGCCGCTCTCTTTGGCGTCCTCGACCCGCAATAGCCAGTCGGCGACGACAACCCGGCCGGCCTCGACGTCGACCTCGACGACCGCATCCTTCGTGGCCGGGATGAGGTGCTCGATCGTGCCTTCCCGGCTGACCCACACGTCGTTGGCCGGCCGCTCCAGGACCTCCTCGATCACCCCCAGACGCTCGCCCGAGCTCGACAGCACCGCAAGGCCCACCACCTGGTGGTGGTAGAAGTGACCGGGCTCCGGCGCGCGCATCTCGCCATCCGGAACCTCGAGGTAGCGGCCTCGGAAGAGCTCCGCCATGGTCCGGTTGTCGATGCCCCGGAACTTGACCACGAGGCCCGGTTGGCCTTCGCGGCTCCACTCCACATGGTGAGCGCAGCCGTCGAGCAGCAGGCTCGCTCCGGTGTCGAAGCGATCCTGAAAATCTGTCAAGGGCAACACCTTGACAGCTCCATCAAGTCCAAACGCACCCATCACCTGCCCCACTCGGATCACGCCGTCACCTCGCCCGTCGGCCGCCTTCCGCCTCCTCGCGGCGAGTACTGCTGACCGGTGATCGGCGCGTTCGCCAGGTCGACGAACACTCGCTTGCGGTCCCGCGACGAGGCGACCCGCACCAGCGTGCGCAGGGCTTCGATGTTGCGCCCGGCTTTGCCGATGAAACGGCCGACGTCTTCGTCCGCCAGCTTGACCTTGATCGCAACCGTTCCTCCGCCGCGCTCGAAGACCTCGACCAAGACCTCTTCCGGCTTCTCGGCCAGCGACTTCGCCACAAACTCCACCATCGCGCGGTAGTCGGTACCGGGTCCGCCGCTCGGCGACGGCCTGTCGCGCCGGAAACCACCGCCGCCGCGATTGAATCCACCGCCGCTGCCGCCGCGCCGAAAGTCACGCCGTGGGGGTTGGCTTCTCTGCACGTCGCTCAAGGATTCCCTCCCGCTTCAACAAGCTGCGCGCCGCTTCGCTGGGCTGCGCGCCCTGTTGCAGCCACTTCATAACTTTGTCCACGTCGATCTTGACCTTCACGGGTTCCGTCATCGGGTCGTAGTACCCGAGATGCTCGATAAAGCGGCCGTCGCGCGGTGATCGCGCGTCCGCCACCACGAGACGGTAGAAGGGGTGTTTCTTCGCCCCCATCCGCCTCAGCCTGATCTTTACCAACCTGCGCCTCCTTGTCCATAGATTCGGGGAATTCCGACTGCTCGTTTCCCGCCTTGGCGGCCGAACTGCCTGGCCATCTGCTGCATCGCGTCCCTGGCCTTGAGCAGCCGGTTGATGTCGGCGGGCCGCACACCGCTGCCTTTGGCGATCCTGCGCTTCCGCTTGCCGTCGATGATGTCGGGATGCGCCCGCTCTCTGGGGGTCATCGACAGGATGATCGCCTCCATCCGTTTCATCTCTTTCTCCGTGTCGGCGCCGGCGAGCTGGCCCTTCAGCGCGCCGCCGCCCGGGACCATCTCCAGCATGCCTTCAAGCGAGCCCATGCCGCGCAGCTGGCGGATCTGGGCCAGGAAGTCGTCGAAGCTCAGCTGGCCTGCGCGCAGGTGGCGCTCCACCTCCGCAGCCTTCTCGGTGTCCAGCGTCCTTTCCGCCTTCTCGATCAGGGACAGCACGTCGCCCATGCCAAGGATTCGTGACGCCATCCGCTCGGCGCGGAACACCTCGAGGTCCTGCGGCTTCTCGCCGATCCCGGCGAACCGGATGACCTGTCCCGTGGCCACGCGCAGCGACAGCGCGGCGCCTCCACGCGCATCGCCGTCGAGCTTGGTGAGGATCACCCCGTCGAGCCCGATGGCCTGGCCGAAGGCCTCGCCCATTTTCACAGCTTCCTGGCCTGTCATGGAGTCGGCGACCAGAAGCGTCTCGGTGACGCGGATCCGCGCCTTGAGCTGCTTGAGCTCGTCCATGAGATCGGCGTCCACGTGCAGCCGGCCCGCGGTGTCGAGGATCACGACGTCGCACTTGAGCCTCGCCGCCTCTGCCACGCTTTCTTCACCCTTGCCGAAGGCGATGTTCTCGCGCTGGGCGAGCGTCTTCAGCTGCTCGACCGCTGCGGGCCTTCTGAAGTCCAGAGCTGCGACGAGTGGCCGGTGGCCGTCCTTTCTCGCCAGCAGCGCCAGCTTCACGGCTGTGGTCGTCTTGCCCGAACCCTGCAGGCCGACCAGCATCACGACCGTGGGCGGCTGCGAGGAGTAGCGAAGGCCTTCGGCGTTGCCGCCCAGGAGGTCGACCAGCTCGTCGTTGACGGCTTTGACCACGGTCTGCGGCGCGGTCAGTCCCGGCGAGATCTCGACGCCGGTGATTCGAGTCCGGACGCGCTCCACGAACTCCTTGACGACCTTGAAGTTGACGTCGGCTTCGAGCAGGGCCAGCCGCACCTCACGCAGGCCCGCCTCGACGTCTTCGGGACGCAACACGCCGCGCCCCGTGATTTTCTTGAGGGCGGCGGCGAGTCTTTCTCCGAGTGCTTCGAACATCCGCTAGACCGTTCCCTCCAGGCCGGCGATGCGCCGCCTCAGCCCATTCAGGTCGCGTTCCATCCTCTCCACCGCGCGGCGCCGTCGCGCCGCCTCGGCGAGGAGCCCAAGGCGTTTCTCGTACTCCTGCAGGGCCTGGGTCGAGCGCCGCACGATGTCGTGCACGGCCGCGCGTGAGGTGCCCTGGTGCGCCGCGATTTCGGCCAGCGACCAATCGCTGCGCAGGTAGAGGTCGATCACGTCGCGCTGATGCTGCGTCAGGAGCGGTCCGTAGCGCTCGTACAGCGCGAGGGCGCGGCCGCGGGCTTGGAGTCTGTCAAGGGCCATGCCTTGACAGCTTACCAAGATTAGAATCAGCGGCGTGGATGAGTCACTTCTGGTCGAAGCGTTCCGTTACAACAAGTGGGCCAACCTCCACATCCTTGACGTATGCGAGAGGTTGAGCGAGGAACAGATGCAGCTGACCACGCCCGGGACTTATGGAACCGTCGGGGCGACACTGATGCACCTGCTGGCAGCGGAGCAGCGATACCTGCGCCGGTTGACGGGCCACGAGCCGCAGCTCAACGAGCGCGATACATTTCCGGGTGTGCCTGCGCTGCGCGCACTGGCTGAGCGCAGCGGGGATCAGCTCATCGAGGTGTCCGGACGCCTGGTCGGCGGCAAGATGACCGAGACCGAGTACGGCGACCGGCGCCAGAAGATCGACCTTGGCGTAGTGCTCATTCAGGCCATGCATCACGGCAACGATCACCGCACTCACATATGCACGATCTTCGGCACCCACGGAATCGACTACGGCGACATGGACGTGTGGTCCTACGGCGAAGCGACCGGCGCGATGGTTCCGCTCGGCGCGAGCTGATGCTGACCGCGTTCATCCTCATCGAGTCGACGCGAGAAGGTCTCACCCACCTCGGCCCGGAGCTGGCCGACGTGGAAGGCGTGGCCGAGGTCTACACGGTCACCGGTGACTGGGACTTCGTCGCGATCGTGCGGGTGCGCGAGCACGACGACCTGGCCAAGGTCGTGACCCAGCACCTCACTCGCTTGACCGACATCGAACGCACGCAGACGATGGTCGCGTTTCAGCAGTTCTCGGCCCACGACCTCGAGGCGATGTTCGGACTGGGCCTCGAAGACAAGCAGGCCTGAGCTCTCTGCTCCCCGTCGCCCTGCGCGCCGCGCGTGCTGGGGCCGCCGTGCTTCTCGAATCGGGATTGCCTCGACCTGGTGGTTCCGTCGAGCGCAAGGGCGTCGGGGACTACGTCACGGCGACCGACCGGCGCTCAGAGGCCGCGATCCTGGAGGTGCTGGCGCGAGAAGCGCCGGGCGTGGCGGTGCTGGCCGAGGAGCGCGGTGGTTTGCGTGCGCAAACCATGTGGGCGGTGGACCCTCTCGATGGGACGACTAACTTCACGCGAGGGTTTCCGACCGTCGGCATCTCGGTGGCGCTGCTGGAGAACGGGCGGCCGTCGGTTGGCGTGGTGCTGGCGCCGTTTCTCAACCTCGAGTTCACGATGGCCGTCGGGCGCGGCGCGTTTTTGAACGGTGACCGTCTTCCGCCTCATCGCGCCCTAGATCCGCCGGCCGCGGTCGTCGCAACGGGGTTTCCATTCCGCGACAAGAAGCTGCTGCCGCATTACCTGTCTTTCATGCAACAGGCCCTGTACCGCTTCGAGGACCTCCGCCGGGCGGGCGCCGCGGCTCTCGACCTCGCCTGGACCGCCTCTGGCACGTTCGACGGTTTCTTCGAGCTGGGCTTGAACACCTGGGACGTCGCCGCGGGCGCCGGTCTCGTGCTCGAGGTTGGAGGTCGGGTCACGGACTGGTCGGGCGGCGACACGTGGATCGAAACGGGGAACGTGCTGGCCGCGTCGCCGGCCGTGCACGAGGTGCTGCTAGAGCTCGCCGCGCAATCGCCTGACCGGTAGCTCGACCATGGAGCGCCACTGCTGGCGCAGCACCAACCCGACCGGAACGCCCTCGCCGTCCCGATTGCTTCGTGGCACTGTCGTTCTTTTCTGAATCGAGGTCCGGAAATCGCCGTCGTATTCGGTCACCACCCGGCCCATGTCGTAGCCGCCGAAGTGGCTGTCGCTGCCGCCGACCGCTGCTCCGAGACGATCGCGATTTGCCGCGTAGAAGGCCTTGAGCTGTTTGCGGCGGCGCGCTCCGATCGGAGGCGTGAACATGAGCTCGATGCCGTCGACCTCGTGGCGTTCGATGAGGCGGCGGAGCATGCCTGGTTGGATCGAACCGAAATAGACAGGCATGAAAGGATGCGGCACGATCGCGAGCGCACCCTGGTCGTGGATCGCATCCACAGTGTCCTCGACGGACATTCCGCGCTTCAGGGGCTTGTTGAGGAACCAGCCCATGATGTGGGTCTGCGCGGGCCAGGCTGTGGTGACCTCCTGGCCGGCGACGACGGCGATGCCGGCAGCTTCACCGCGCTCCCTGGCCTCGTTGACCGAGGCCATCGTGTCGTGGTCGGTGACCGCGATGAGGTCGAGGTGGGCTTTGACCGCGGCGTCGACCAGCTCGGCGGGCGTGACCATGCCGTCGGAGGAGAGGGTGTGGCAGTGGGGGTCGGCTAGCACCGCCCTGGAATGTCGCAGGTTTGGGATTTTCTTTTTGTCCTGTAAAGAGGGTTGATCTGGCGAACTTCTGTTCGTACGCTTGGTCCGTGCTTCAGATGGTGTCGCGGGGAGCTGAGATCGCCCGACGGATGGTCGAGGTGCAACGCCAGATCGACGTCTTGCTCCTCGAGCATTCCAGGCTGGCGGCGGAGTTCGCGCGGACCGACCACTGGGACGACGAGGGCTCCAACACTGCGATCGACTGGATCCGCTTCAACTGCAACCTGACCGAGAAGGCGGCCGGGGATCGGATCGCGGTCGGCTCCCGACAGGCGGAGATCGCGGCGAGCGTCAAGGCCATGGAGTCGGGGGAGATCGGCTTCAGCCACCTGGCGGTGATGGCTCGAACCTCAATCGCGACTGGGCCCCGGTTCGACGAGGGGCGCTTGCTCGAGCTTGCGCGCAAGGTCTCGCCGGGCAAGTTCTACTACGAGAGCCTGCACTACCGCCACTCAGTCGACGCCAAAGCGTATGCGGCGGAGCAGGCTGACCTGGTCGAGAATCGGCATCTCTCGCTGAGCAGGGGCGAAGACGGCGGCCTCCTCATCAACGGGGTGCTGGACCCGGTCGGCGGCGCCGCGGTGCGCACGGCGCTCGAGCCCTTGGCTCGAAGGACGGCGTGGGACGACGACCGGAACGTCGAGAAGCGCTACGCCGATGCCCTCGTCGAGCTGGCGTGCGGCGGCCGGCCGGGCAACCTCCAGGTCACGGCTTCCATCGAAACGGTGAAGGGACTGGCGGGAGCGGTCGGCGGGGAGATGGAGTTCTCGCTGCCGGTGTCCTCGACCACTGTGCAGCGCATCGCCTGCGACTGCAGCGTGATGCGGGTCCTGCTCGACCAGGAATCCGTGGTCGTTGATGTGGGCCGCTCCAAGCGAGTCATCTCCGGACCCGCGCGCCGGGCGTTGATGGCGCGCGACGGCCACTGCCAATGGCCAGATTGCGAAAGGCCGGCTTCGAAGTGCGATGGGCATCACCTTGTGCACTGGATCAATGCCGGGAGGACGGAGCTCGGCAACCTGATCCTCTTGTGTCACCGGCATCACTGGTTGGTGCATGAGGGTGGATGGCAGCTGGTGAAGACCCAGGAGGGCGTGAGGGCGATCGCTCCGACCAGGGTGTTTGGGCCGGCTCCTCCCTCGACGGGTTAGGCGAAGATGCTGCGCACGAAGGCGGCTGGGTCGAATGGGCTCAGGTCTTCGATGGCCTCCCCCACCCCCGCCAGCTTCACCGGGACGTCGAGCTCGGACTCGATCGCTATGACCGCGCCGCCCTTGGCGGTGCTGTCGAGCTTGGCCAGGACCAGGCCCGTCATGGGAATCGTCTTGTTGAACTCCCGCGCGTGGACGAGGCTCGTCAGCCCAAGCACTGCGTCGAGCACGAGGAGCGATTCGTAGGGCTGGTCGTCGAGCGCTTTGCTCATCACGCGGCCGATCTTGCCCAGCTCCTCGAGCAGGTTGCGCTGGGTCTGCAGGCGGCCCGCTGTGTCGGCGATCACCACGTCCTGGCCTCTCTTGCGAGCCATCTGCACGCCGTCGTAGATGACCGAGGCGGGGTCGGCGCCGCTGGAGCCGTCGAAATGTGGCACTCCGGCGCGCTCGGCCCAGGCCACCATCTGGTCGATGCCGGCCGCGCGGTAGGTGTCCGCCGCGACGACGAGGGGCTTTCGGCCTTGCTCGCGCAACCGAAAGGCCACCTTGCCGGCCGTGGTCGTCTTGCCGGCGCCGTTGACCCCATAAAAGAGGATGCAGGCCGGGTTGCCCGTCAGGTTGAGCTCGCGGGGCTTCTTCGACATGACGCCGGCGGCGACCGCCACGAGCGCGTCGATCGCTTCGTCGCGAGTGCGTGGGGCGCGCGATCGCACGCCCGCCACGAACTGCGCCGCCATCGCCGGGCCGAGGTCGGCGGCCACGAGCAGCTCTTCGAGCTCTGCGTAGTAGCCGGCTGCGAGCGGCGCGCTGAGGGAGCGAAGGCCGGCCGTGAGGGCGCTTCGAGTCCGGCTGCCGACCCGGCTCCAGATCCCTTGCTTGGGTTCGCTCAGCCTGCTTGCGCTGTGGTCGCAGCTCGCGTTGCGGGCCTGCGAATGTCTTCCAGCCGGACCGAGACCAGGTGGGACGAGCCGCTCTCATCGAGGTGGATCCCGTACAGCGTCGATGCGTACGACATCGTGACGTGATTGTGCGTGATGACCAGGAACTGCCGGCGCGCGCCGAGGCGGGCGACCATCTGGCCGAAGCGGTCGACGTTGGCGTCGTCGAGTGCGGCGTCAACCTCGTCGAGGATCGTGAAGGGGCTCGGGTTCACCTCGTCCAGCGCCAGCACCAGGGCGAGCGCGGCTAGCGAGCGCTCACCGGAGGAGAGCAGCGTCACGTTTTGCAGCCGCTTGCGCGGAGGCTGGACGAGGATCTCCACACCCGTGCGTGGACCTTCATCTCCCTCGGCATGGCGCAGGGTGGCGCGGCCGCCGGGGTTCAACTCTGAGAAGTATTCGTGGAAGTTCGCCGCCACCGCGCCGAAGACGGCTTCGTAGCGTGACTCCTCCTCCTGGCGAAGGGTCGAGATGAGACCTTCGAGGTCGGCCCGCGCCGCGCTGATGTCGTCCAGCTGCTCGGCGAGATTTTGATAGCGCTCCTCGAGCTCGCGGCACTCCGATTCGGCCAGCGCGTTCGTCGGACCGATCTCCTCGAGGCGGCGCTCGAGCGCGCGCATCTCACGCTCCCGGGCCTTCCCTCCCGGCACCTCCTCGGGCGCAACGCCATCGGGCATTCGGGACCGGATGTCGTCCATACGGGCTTGCAGGAGCTCGGCTTCGCGCGTGATCAGCTCGAGGTTGCCCTCGAGAGTCCCGGCGCGCAGGCGGGCGTCGATGCGGGCCTCTTCGAGGGCGACCAGGCGCCTGGCGCCCTCCGCGTTCTCCGCGTCATCCTCGGGCGCGTCGCGTTCCGAAGCCGCCAGGGCCTGGCGCGCCGCCTCGGCGGCGTCGCGCAGCGGGGGCAGCGATTCGGTCGCGGCGGCCAAGGCCTGGTCGGCCTGGACCACGCGGCTGCGGCGGTCCTCCGACACGGAAGTGAGTCGAGCCAGGTCCTCTTCCACCATGCCCGCCTGCCGGCGGATGGAGTCGAGCCGGTTGCGCATCTGTCCCCGCTCCATCGCCTCGCGCAGGCGGCGCAGCTCGCCGGCTGTGTCGCGCGCGAGGGCCGCGTCGGCCTCGAGCTGCGGGAGCCGTCGCTGAAGCTCGGCGCGACGGGCATCCCAGGCGACGCGCGGGTCCGTGCCCGCTCTCACCATGCCCGGCTCGCGGTACACGCCGTCGACTGTCACGTCGCGCCCGATCAAGACGCCGCCCAGCAGCCGCCTCGCGATGGGTTCGTGACCGTCACGAACGTCGACGTGGTGGTAGAGCGACCCGTCCAGGGGTGCGGGGACATCCGTCGGGAACAGGGCTGTGACCTGTCGCTCCGTGGCCGCGGTCGATTCGAGCGCCGCCGGCTCGTCCGCGACCACCAGCGCGTCGAGGAGCGGGCCCAGTGCGCCCGCCAGCGCGGCTTCGTAGCCGGGCTGCGCGGTGATCACATCGCCCAGGCGCACGCCCGACGATGCGGCAGGGCGCAGGGCGTCGATCCCTTCCAGCTCCGAGCGGAGCCTGGCCAGGGCGACGGCCGCCTCCTCCGCCGCCTTGGCCCTCCTCTCGGCTTCGGCAAGCTCGCTCTCCGCGACTTGCTCGACCGGCAGCGCCTCGACCGCCAGCTCCCTCGAGAGCTGCGCGTGCAGGTCGGCGGCCGCGTCGAGGACGGCTTTGTTCTCCGTCTCGGCGCTCCGTGCCGCGTCGGCGACGGTGCGCCGGTTCTCGAGACGCTCCTGGGCCAGCTGCACGCGGTGCTCGGCCTCAGAAAGCTGCAGCCGCAGCTGGCCCAGCGTCCGCTGTCGCGCTATGCGGCGGTCCTGGGCCGCTTGAGCGGCCTCGCGGCCGGAACGGAACTCCTCCTCCGACACGCGGGCTTGCTCGCGGGCCTCGATGAGGCGCCGCTCCAGCGCCTGGGCCTGCGAGGACGCCCGGCGGTGGGCGTCACGGGCCTCGCGCCACTCCTCCCACACGATGCTGCCGCGCAGCACCTCGAGGCGGGCGGTCGCCTCGCCGGCTTCACGGGCGGCAGCCGCCTGGGCGCGGAGCCCCTCGAGGCGCGGCGCGAGCTCCGTCTTCAGGTCTTCGAGGCGGAGCAGGTTGTTCGCGAGCTCCTGCAGCTTTTGGGACGCCTCCTGGCGCCGGGCCTTGACACCGCGCACCTGGGCCGCCTCCTCGAGCAGCTGCCTGCGTTCGGCCGGTGAGCAGACCACGATGTGCTCGATGTCGTGCTGGTCGATGATCGCGTACGAGTCGACGGTCAGGCCGGTCGACGAGAGAAGGTGGATCAGGTCGCGGCGCCGCACTCGGGTGCCGTTGAGGAAGTAGTCGCTCTCCCCATCGCGCTCGACCCGGCGCTTGATCGCCACCTCGTGGTAGTCGACCGGCAGCCGGCCCGCGGTGTTGTCGAAGACCAGCGACACCTCGGCGTACGAGGCGCGGGGGCGGCGGTCGCCGCCGGCGTAGATGACCTCCTCCATCTTCTTGCCTCGGAGATCGCGCGCCTGGCTTGAGCCGAGCACCCATTTGACGGAGTCGACGATGTTCGTCTTGCCCGAGCCGTTCGGGCCGACGATGGCGGTCACGCCGCCGTCAAAGAGGATCTCGGTCTGCCGGGCAAAGGTCTTGAAGCCCAGCAATTGCAGGGACCTGAGGAACAAACTGGCGCCGAGAGTAGCAGATGTAGGGCCTGACGGCTCCCCGGCTACTACTCGATGGGTTCGCCGAATTGCCGGCTGCGGGATATGAGGGGCGTCGCCGGCTCTTGAGACATGACGTGAATCGGCACGACGTCGGCCGGCGCCGGCTCGGCAGGCACCGGCTCGGCAGCCGGAGCCGGCAGCTCCCGCTTCTTACGCGGCGCGCGGCGGGTCCGCGACTGCGCCGGCTTGGCGGCCTGGACCACGTCTTTGGCGGCTGATCCGAGCAGGCTCTCCAGGGCGGCGCGGGCCGCGTCCTGCTCGGCTTCCTGCTTGCTTGCACCATGTCCGGTGCCAAGGGGCTCAGGGCCGGCGAAAACGACCGAGGTGTACTCGCGGCGGTTGGCCACGCGGGCTCCCTCGCTGTCGTACACCGGCGTTTCGCCGAATCGCTCCTGCGCGACCTGCTGGAGGCGGCCTTTGAAGTTCTCGTCGCGGACCGGGGACGGGAGGGCTCGATAACGATCGAGGTAGTAGTGATAGGCGGCGTCATAGCCGGCGTCGAGGAAGACCGCGCCGAGCACAGCCTCGAACGCATTCGCGAGCAGGGACTTCAGGTTGCGACCGCCCCCTTTCGCGATGCCCTTGCCGAGGTAGAGGTAGGCGCCCAGGCCCAGCTGCTCCGCAAGCTGGGCCAGGGTGTTGGTGTTGACCATGGCCGAGCGCGTCTGGGTCAGCTCGCCCTCGGCTGCGCCGGGATGATGCTTGTAGAGGTACTCGGCCGCGATGAGCTGCAGGACCGCGTCGCCGAGATACTCGAGCCGCTCGTTGTCGCGCGGCGAGACCGAAGGGCTCTCATTGGCGAACGAGCTGTGGGTGACGGCCTCGAGAAGGAGCCCTGGATCGCGAAAGTGAATTCCGATCTTTTGCTGTAGCTGTTGCAGCGACTGAGCGAGAGGTGCTGCCTGAGGCTGTGCTATGAGCCGGCCTTCTCCTGGATGTACTCCCAGGCTTGTCCGACGGTCGTGATCTTCTCCGCGTCCTCGTCAGGAATTTCGAGACCCGTGTTTTCCTCGAACGCGTAGATCAGCTCGACGAGGTCGAGAGAATCGGCGTTCAGGTCTTCCTGAAATGAAGCGTCCATCGTGACTTGCTCGGGCTCGCAGCCAAGACGCTCGACGATGATGTTCTTGAAGTCCTCGAAGCTCAGCTTTTGAGTTTCCATACGCGGACTACTGTACACGAGGGCGTATCGCGCACGCCCGGCTGGGCCGGGGCTCCGCGCGGCCCCGGCCCGACGCCGGCAAATCCACCTACCGGCGGGTGTTCAGCGCCTGCTGAGGGGTTGCAGGGGCCATGCCAAGCTGCGTCATCAGCTGCACCTGGTCGAACATCAGGCGCGCTTTCTTGATCAGGCCGCGATCGACCTCGAACACCTGCACGAAATCTCCCTTGACCTTGCGGCCCGTCGCGGGCACATCACCCATCGGGGTCTTCAGCGTCCCGTTGTGCGTCCCGACGAAGGTGGCTTCAACGACGACCTGATTGCCCTGGGCAAAGATGTTCTTCGTTTCGAAGCGCGCGTCAGGAAACGCCGTGATCCAGTTCTGGTTGTACCCCTTGATCGCTTGCGGTCCCTTGACCGTCATGTCGCCGGGCGCGGTTAGCTCGCCATCTGGCGCCGTGTCGCGCGCGGCGGCTTCGAGGTCATGCGCGTTGAGCGCCTTGTACGTGCGCTCGACGACGGCCTTGGCCTCTGTCTGCGTCGAGGCCGCGATCTCGTAGACCTCGCGCGCCGGCCTCGCGTCCGGTGCGGCGTATTTTTGAAACGACGCGATCAGCTTCTCCGCCTTCGGAGCGAAAGCCTTCGCGGACGCCTCGCTTTCGTAGAACGCGATGGACAGGGTGTCGCCTGTCTCGCGATTTATGAGGAGCGTGGCCGACCGAGCGCCTTCATGGGTCGCAATCGCCGGCAGCGCCGTCTCCTTGTACTCCTTGATGGCCTTGTCCAGCTCCGACTTCTTGTACTTGGACTTGACTACGCCTGCATTCATCTCTCACCTCCGTGAGAAAGCCGAGTCAGGCAGGGATCCGAAGTTCGATTCTCCGCCCGCCTCGCCAGGGGCCGTCAAGGGGCAGAAGCCCGCCAGGCAACGATCTGTTGCCTACGCTGAGATCGCCAGCTCCTGAATCGCGGCCGGGGTGGCAACGGCGAAGGCCGCGCGCCCGGGCGCCAGCTCGCGCATCATCCCGGTCAGGGCGCGCTTCGGCCCGACCTCGACGAAGGTGTCGCACCCCATCTCGACGAGCGAGCCGATGCACGCCGCCCAGCGCACAGGCGAACGCAGCTGCATCTCCATTACGTGCGGGATGCGATCGCCCCCCTGGTGCGGCCGCCCCGTGAGGTTCGCCATCACAGGGAGCCGCGGCGAACGCCACTCGACCTTGTCCAGCGCGGCGCGGAGACGTTCCGCGGCCGGCGCCATCAGCGGCGTATGAAAGGCCGCGCTGACGTTGAGTGGGATGACGCGCTTGGCGCCCGCGACCTGGAGCCGCTGCGTCGCAACCTCGATACCGGTCATCGTGCCGGCGATCACGGTCTGGGTCGGAGTGTTGTAGTTGGCGGGCCAGGCGTCGTTCATTCCGGCCAGCGCGACCTCGACCGCCTGGGCGTCCAGGCCGAGGACAGCCGCCATCGAGCTGGTTCCCGCGGGCGCGGCTTCGGCCATCGCCTTCCCGCGCTCGACGACCGCCTTGATCACCTGCGGAGCGATGACCGCGCCGCCGGCGGCCAGCGCCGCGTACTCGCCGACCGAGTGGCCGGCTGCGCCAGAGGGCTCGATGCCACGCCGGCGTAGGAGCAGGGTGAGGGCGATGCCGGCGAAACAGAGCGCGGGCTGGGCGTTTTGCGTCAGGCGGAGCTCATCGTCGGTCGCGGTCGTGAGGAGGCGGCGCAGGTCCACGCCGGCGGCCGACTCGCACCTCTCGCACAGCGCCGAGATCTCTTCGTCTGCGAGGAGCTCGGTTCCCATGGCCGGCTGCTGAGAGCCCTGGCCCGGGTACAGAAACGCTATCCGGGGTTCCATCAGCCCCTCCGGCGCTTCGCGCCACCTGCGGGCCAAGCCCGTCCAGGACGCGCGATACGCGCCCACTGATTGCCCCATGAATGGGGAGGAGACCTTTTTTCTGCTATTCCTTGGCTTTGATTACTTCACGGCCGCTGCCGGCGCCGTAGTGGCCGCAGTTGGGGCACACGGTGTGCGGTCGCCGCATGTGCTTGCAGTTAGGACACGGCTGGATCTGGACGAGCGCAAGCGCGAGGTGCGAGCGGCGGCGGCCCTTCTTCGACTTGGATAGCTTGACCTTCGGTAGAGCCATGGCTCGTGGAAGTCTACGGGATGCTAGGAACCCGTCGCCTGGTCCGCGGTCTCCTGCGGTTGAGGCTGGTTGGCCTGCAGCGCCTCCACCCCACGCCGGACGGTCTGCAGCGTGCGGCCGAGATGCGCCTCCAGCTGCTTGAGCTGCTCGAGGGCGTAGGCCTCGGCCTCGCGGATGATCTGGTCGCCCTTGGCCTGAGCGTCCTTCACGACCTGCGCGGAGTGGCGCTCGGCGCGTCGCAGGATCTCGTGCTCGGAGGCCGCCTCCTCTGCGCGCTCGTTGGCTCGTGACATCGTGCGTGCGGCTTCGGCGTGGGCCTCGGTCATGATCCGCTGCTGCTCGGACACGGTCCAGTTCGCCTGCTTGATCTCATCCGGGAGGTTGAAGCGGATCTGGTCGATCAGCTCCATGAGCTCATCCTCGTTGAGCATGATCTGGGTCGAAAGCGGGACATGGCGCGCGTTCTGGATCAGGTACTCGAAACGGTCAAGCAGCTCGTCGACCTTTATCTGAACTTCTCCTTCAACGCTCTCGCGACCGCCGCCGGGACGAGGTCCGAAACCTTGCCGCCATAGCTCGCGATGTCCTTCAAGATACTTGACGAGACGAAGATGTGCGCGAAGCCCGACATCAGGAACACAGTGTGGATGTCGGGCGCGAGCTTGCGATTCATCAGCGCCTGCTGCAGCTCGGCGTCGAAGTCCGAGTAGGCGCGCAGACCCTTGACGAGCGTGCTCGCCCCCCGCGATCGCGCGTATTCGACGGTGAGACCGGTGAAGCTCGCGACCTCGGCGCGGTCGCGTCCGTTGAGGGACGCACGGATCAGTTGGAGGCGCTCCTCGACCGTGAAGAGCGGCTGGCGCTTCTCCGGGTTGGCTGTCACCGCGACGATCAGCTTGTCGAAGATGCCGAGCGCGCGGTCGACCACGTCCAGGTGTCCGTTGGTGAAAGGGTCGAAGCTGCCGGGATAGACGGCGATCTTCGAGTTGGGGACCTGGTTGCGGGCCATCACTTAGGGGCCCCCGAAAAATCGTAGATTTTTTGGGGTAGTCCGGCAATCAGCACTGTGACCACGGTGTCCCCGTAGCGCCGCTCGCGGTCGACGCGCAGGCGCGAGAGCTCCGGGAGCTGCTGCCGCTTGGAGTGCTCGACGAAGACGGACGAGGGGGTGACGATTCGGTCCAGCACCTTGAGCACTCGATCGAGCACCGCGTCGTCATAGGGTGGATCGAGAAAAACGAAATCCGCTGCGCTCAGAACGCTGGGCCCAGCATCGAGCCAGTGGACAACGTCACCTCGAATCACGTCCGATCGGTCTTTGAAGCCGAGGGCGTCCAAGTTTTGCCGCAGGATAGCAAGACCGCGAGGCTGCTGGTCCACGAACGTGACGCGCGACGCGCCGCGCGACAGCGCCTCGATGCCCAGCGCGCCCGAGCCGGCAAAGAGGTCGACCACGGTCGCGCCTTCGATGCGCGGACCGACCATGTTGAAGATCGCCTGCTTGACCATGCCCTGGGTCGGCCGGATGTTCTTTGGCGCCTTGAGGCGGCGACCCCTGGCCTCGCCGCCACTCACGCGCAGCCTGGACATCTATGCGACTCGAATCTTGCCGTCACCGCGCATGACGCCGATCCGGACAGCCGACCTCGCGGCCTGTTCGAACCTGTCTGCGTTGTAGGACGGGATCGCGACCAGCAGCCCGCCACTGGTCTGCGCGTCGCACAGCATCATCTGGTCGATCTCGGCGACTCCATCCCACGTCACCTGGTCCCGATACGCGGCATGGTTGCGGCGGCTTCCGTCCGGGAACAGGTCGCGTCCGGCGAGGTCGCGCACGCCGCGCATGAAAGGAACCGCGCGGAGCTCGACGTCGGCGCCGCCCTTGAGGTTGGCCAGGTGCCCGATCAAGCCATAGCCGGTCACGTCGGTGGCGGCGGTGGCGTGGGCCGCGAGCATGGCAGCCGAGGCCTCGCGGTTCAGCGTCGTCATCACGGCGATCGCTTCGCGCTCCAGCTCGGGCGGGCACAGGCCGCGCTTGATCGCCGTCGCCACCAGTCCCGAGCCGAGAGGCTTGGTCAGGTAGAGCAGGTCGCCCGCCTGCGAGCCTTCATGGCCAACCAGGTGATCGGGGTGAACCTCGCCGATCACCGTGTAGCCGAACTTCGGCTCGGCGTCGTCGACCGAGTGTCCGCCGACGACCGGGACGCCGGCCTCGCCGAGCTTGGCCGCTCCGCCGCTGACGATCTTCTCCAGCAATCCGGTGCCGAGCTTGTCGCGTGGGAAGGCCGTGATCCCCAGGGCGAACAGCGGTCGCGCGCCGACGGCGTAGACGTCGCTGAGGGCGTTGGCCGCGGCGATGGCGCCGAACTCTGAGGGGTCGTCGACGATGGGCGTGAAGAAGTCGACCGTCGCGACAAGCGCGCGGTCGGGCGCGATGCGGTAGACCGCCGCGTCATCGCGGGCGGCCGCACCGTGCAGCACGTTGGGGTCGACGATCGGGGGCAGCGCCCCGAGTACCTGCCCTAGCTCCACCGGGCTGAGCTTGCAGGCTCAACCGGCCCCGTGGCTGTACTCCGTCAAACGCAGCGGTGAGACTTCCATCTGACGGCTAGTATCGGCGGATGCCATTGGTCTTCGCCGCCATCGCACCCCATGGGGGGATTGCTATTGCGGAGGCTTGCTCGCCTGAGGAGCGCGAGGTCGCCGTGGTGACGCGTGCGGGCATGGTGGAGCTGGGACGCCGCTTCACCGCGGCGAAGCCCGACCTCGTCATCGTCGCGACCCCGCACAACGTGCACATCTCCGACGCGCTGGCGGTGGTCGTCGCCGCCCGGCTCAAAGGGCGGCTCAACGGCGTGACACCTCCGATCGAGCTCGACGTGCCATCCGACCTGAGCTTCGCGTGGGGACTCCTGGAGTCGATGGCTGCAGCGAGTCTGCCCGCGGCGGCGGTGAGCTTTGGGTCCAACGACCCGTCGACGGCGGTGGCTCCGATGGACTGGGGAGTTCTCATCCCGCTCTGGTTCATGGGCGGGCGGAGCGAGCCGCCGCTGCCCGCGGTCATCGTCACCCCGGCGCGTGAGCTGTCCGCCTCCGACCATGTGAGCGCCGGCGCGGCGATTGCGGCGGCGGCCGCTGCGTCAGACCGGCGTGTCGCGTTGATCGCGAGCGCGGACCACGGGCACGCACACCAGGAGGACGGGCCCTACGGGTTTCATCCGGCCGCGAAGGAATATGACTCGCTGGTGTGCGAGCTTGTGCGCACAAACCGGCTCGACCGCCTGTCCGAGGTCAGCCGGGAGCAGGTCGAGCTGGCGAAGGCCGACAGCTGGTGGCAGATGCTGATGCTGCACGGCGCGACGGCCAGCTGGCGCGGACATCTCATCTCTTACGAGGCGCCGACCTATTTCGGCATGCTGACCGCCGCGTACGCGCCGCCTAGCTGATCGAGGTCAGCTCCAGCCTTCTCGCAGTCGCCGCCTTGAGCAGCGGGTGATTCTCGAAGCCGGGGTCTGACTCGAGGATCCGCTCGGCTTCCTGCCGCACCTCGCTCAGCAGCTCGGGCTGCTGCAGCGATGCCATGGCCACGTCGGACATTCCGTGCTGGCGCGGACCCATCAGCTCCCCCATCCCCCGCATCCTCATGTCCTCTTCCGCCAGCTTGAAACCGTCGCCCAGTCGGGTGAGCAGGCTCAACCGGTTGAGGGCGGCCTCTGACGGGTCGTCGGCGAGCAGGAGACACCAGGCCTGGGCGGCGCCGCGTCCGACCCGCCCTCGAAACTGGTGCAGCTGGGCGAGGCCGAAGCGGTCAGCCCCCTCGATCATCATCACCGTCGCGTTGGGCACGTCCACGCCAACTTCGACCACCGCGGTCGCGACCAGGACCTGGATCTCGCCCGCGACAAAACTCTGCATGACCTGTTCTTTGTCCTTCAGCCGGCCGTGGATCAAGCCCAGCTTGAGGTCCGTGAAGACGTCCTTCTGCAGGCGCTCGAACTCGGCGGTGGCGGATCGGGCAGCCAGCGTCTCCGATTCATCGATCAGCGGACAGATCACGAAAGCCTGACGTCCCGCCGCCACCTCCTTTCGAACCAGGTCGTAGGCGCGAGCGCGATTGTCCGGGTCGATGACCTCGGTCTCGACCGGTGTGCGGCCGGGCGGCATCTGGTCCATCGTGGACAGCGTCATCTCTCCGTAGAGCGCAAGCGCGAGCGTACGCGGGATCGGCGTCGCGGTCATGGCGAGGAAGTGCGGCCGGCCCAGGCCTTTGGCCCGAAGCAGCTCACGCTGCCGCGTGCCGAATCGATGCTGCTCGTCGACGACGGCCAATCCGAGGTTGACGAACCCCACCTCGTCCTCGATCAACGCATGCGTGCCGACGACCAGCGCGCAGTGACCCGAGGCGGCCGAGGCGCGCACGCGCCGGCGCTCGGGCGCGCTCTGGCTGCTGACGAGTAGCTCGACCGTCAGGCCTGGGAAGCTGTCCTCCAGATAGGCGCGAAAGCGCCGCAAGTGCTGGCGGGCCAGGATCTCGGTCGGAGCCATGACCACCGACTGCAGGCCAGACGCGTGGGCCATCGCGACGCATGCGGCCGCGACGGCGGTCTTGCCGGAGCCCACATCGCCGTTGAGGAGCCGGTTCATCGGGACCGTTCCCTCCATGTCCCGGTACGCGTCCCAGACGGCCTTGCGCTGGGCGGTGGTCAGCTCGAAGCCCAGGCCCGCCTTGAACCCCTCGATGACCTCCTGCCGGTAGCGGATCGGCGTCGCGGGCTCGAGGGCGATGTTGGCCCGCATGAGCGCAAACGCAGCCTGCAGCTCGAACAGCTCGGCAAAGGCCATGCGGCGGCGGGCCTCTCTGTATTCCTCGTCGTTGTCAGGCTTGTGGCCGCGGCGCACCGCGTCGCCGACGTCGAGAAGGTGATGCCGCTCCCTGACTTCGACCGGGAGGAGATCCTCCAGCTGCCCGGCGAGCGGCAAGGCGGATTCGACCCAGCGGGCGATCCTGCGTGAGCTGAGCCCGTCGACCAGGTGATATTTCGGCATCATCCCGCCGACGCGTGCGGGTTGCATGTCCTCGACCCCATCGAGCCGCTCGTAATGCGGGTTCTGCATGTTCAGGCCGCTGTAACGCGAGAGCTTCACCGCGCCGGCCACAGCGATGCGGTCGCCCTTGTGCAGCTGCTTGGCGACAAACGGCATGTTGAACCACACGAGACGAAGCGAGCTGCCCGAGTCGTCCACGATGGTCGCCTCGGTCAGCTTGATGCGCCTGCGCAGCGACTGCTTGGGGTTGATCGTCTTCACGATTCCCACGACGGTCGCCGGCGACCCCTCTTCGAGCGATGCGATCGGGGTGGGCTCGCCGTATGACTGCCAGCCGAACGGGAGCGCGAGCAGCAGGTCACGGATCGTGCTGATGCCAAGTTTCTCGAGCCGCTTTGCGTTGGTGGGCCCGATGTCGGGAAGCTTTTCCACGGCGGCGTCGAGCGTGCGCGGAAGAACCAGGATGGCCATCTGCGCTATGGTCGAAAGCTCGTGCTTCTAAAACGCATCGAGCTCATCGTGCTGGGCATCTTGATCATTGGAATCATCGGATATGCGGGGACCGGCATCGTATACGCGGGCGTCATGGTCGCGAACGCGGACCGCACGCTGAACACAGTTGTGTCACATGAGAACGATTTCAGCAAATCCTTCAACGAGATCACCACAGAGCACAAGGCGTTGAGCGGAAGCAACTTCAACCCTAAGGACGAGGTCGCCCTCGCCGACAAGTCGGTCATGAGCTCGCAGCTCGCCGCGCAGACGATCAACCAGGATGATGCAGCACTTGGCTCGGTCGAGCGCTCCCTGGAGGGGTCCAGGTGGCTGACCGCGGTCAGCCGGAGCAGCCTGGACCGAGAATCGACGCGGATCCGCCATTTGCAAAATTCACTCGCGGCCGGCCGCACGATCGCCGCGGCCGGAGTGGTGGACGGCAGCTTCTGGCATTCGGTCTACAGCGCGTTGGCGGACCTGGACCTGATCAACACCCAGGCCGGCACGGGTGACTTCACCTCGGCCAGGACTACGCTCACCATCATGAAGGCTGACGTGGACAACGCGGTGCAGCAGCCGGCGTCGCCGAGCCTGCCGGCCGACCTGCGGCAGCTGGTGATCGAGCTGCAAACCCTCGTCGCCGATTACAGCAAGCAGCTCGACGCCCAGATCGCGGGCGACGACGCGACCGTGGCGGCTCAGCAGGCGGTGCTCGACGCGGACCGAACGAAGCTGGCGTCGTACGACATGGACAAGGTTGGCACCGAGATCGACGCTTTCTACAAACCGCTGATCGACCGGTTCAACTCGGAGATGGCGGCGGCTACCGCTTAGACCTCTGCGCCTCGGCGCGCGCGAACCAGACCAGCTGGCCCGCGAGCAGCAGCACCAGCACCACCAGCGCCGCAGCGCCCAGCCTGGAGACGGCCAACCAGCCGGCGCCGAGGATCACCAGGACGATGGCGCTCTGGACCCAGTCGCCGACGAAGAGCCCGACGACAGCTTCGCCGGCCGAGCGCAGGAACTTCATGCGAGGGCCGGTCGGCGGATGAGCACCACGGCCAGGCGCGAGGCGGCGAAGTAGATCACCGCCAGGCCGAGGATCGAAACGAAGTCAAGGGGCCACGAGGCGCCCATCCCCTCCGCCGCCCAGAACGTGCCGAGGCTCGTCAGGATGACACCGACCGCGTATTTCAGGGTGTTCTCGGGCACCCTTGCCAGCGGTCTGCGCACGACCACGCCGGCCACCGCGACCACCACCATGGCAAGCAATCCGCCTACGACGGCTGCGGGCAGCCCGCGGCCCGTTCCTCCGACCGCGATGACGATGAAGACCACCTCGAGACCTTCCAGGAAGACTCCTTTCAAGGCGAGGACGAATCCGACCCAGTCGCGGCCCGGCGCCGGGCCCTGCAGCTGGTTGACCGTGTTGCGATAGGCCATGTCTTCGTCGTGCTTCTCGACGACTCCGGCGGAGCGGAGGACCGCTTTGTGCAGCCAGCGCAACCCGAAGAGGAGCAGCAGCGTGCCGACCAGGAGCTTGAGCGCGGAGTCGGGGATTCGGGTCACGATCAGCTGGCCGAAGAAGATGACCAGGACGGCGAGCGCCACCAGGGCGGCGACCGTGCCCAGGAGTGGCGCGCGCCAGCCGCGGGTGAGGCCAACCGCCAGGACGATGGTGAGCGCCTCGGTCGACTCGACCGCCGAACCCAGGAACGCGGCGCCGAACACCAGGAGTGTCTGGTACATCCCGAAAGAGATTAACCAAGGCTTGCTTTAATGGGTTCCATGCGGCCGGGGCTCTACGCCGACGACTCGATCACCCGGCGTGTCAACCGGGAGAACGTGCTGCTGCTCGGCGGCGGCCGCGCTTTGTTGATGCAGCTAGCGCACCCCAAGGTCGCGGCGGGCGTGGACGAGCACTCGGATTTCCGTTCACATCCGATCCGGCGCTTGCGCCGGACCATCCGGATGACCATGGCGATCGTGTTCGGCGACCGCGAAACGGCGCTGGCCGCGGCGCGCGCCGTCAACCAGACACATGGTCGGGTGCGCGGAAATGAATATCGCGCACTGGATCCGGACCTCCTGCGGTGGGTCCACGCGACCCTCGTCGATTCGGCGTTGGTGACCTATGACACTTTCGTCAGGCCGCTCTCAACGCGTGAACGGAACGAGTTCTTTCAGGAGTCAAAGCTCCTCGGTGAGCTGCTCGGCATTCCGCGGGATCGCTTTCCGGACACGTATGACGATTTCGTGGATTACGTCGACGGGATGGTCTCCGGCGGTGCGGTGCGGGTTGGACCGGTTGCGATGGGGCTCGGGCGGCTGGTCGTGAGGCCGCGACTGCGGCTGGTTCCGGGGCGGGCGATGATCCCGTTCGAGATCGTCACCGCGGGGCTTCTGCCGCAGAGGCTGCGCGAGCAGTACGGGCTGGCGTGGGGGCGGGGGCAGGAGCAGGTGTTCCGGCTTTTGGTGAAGGCGCTGCCCCGGCTCATCGCGGTCACGCCGCCGATCATCCGGGTGTGGCCTTTGCCGGGGCACAACGTGAAGCTGAGCCAGGATCTCTCTTTCACCGTCTGACAAATACGTCACTCCCCACCCGCCCGGCGTTGCCGGGCGACCTCCCCGGCGAGCGGGGAGGTAAAGATCCTCGGACCTACTTTTTGATGTAGACGATGCCCAGTGCCTTTGGGCCTGCGTGGGTGCCTAGCACGCTGCCTATCTGGCCTAGTGGGATTTGTTGTTGGTCGGGAAACTCTTTCTGCAGGTCCGCCGCTATGCGCTCGGCTTCCTCCTTCGCCTCGGCGTGCATCACGCCGACGTATTCGACCGGCTGCTCCGAGCGGAAGAACTCGATCATGCGAGAGATCGCGCGCGAGCGCGTGCGAACACGGTCGACCGGCTTGATCTGCGCTTCCTCCGCCACGAGCAGGAGAGGTTTGAGATCGAGCATCGTCCCGATCATCGCCCCGGCACGGCTGAGGCGTCCCCCCATCTCGAGGTAGCGCAGCGAGTCGAGAAGGGCGAGCACGCGGCACTTCGGCACCCGCTGCTCGACCGCCGCGACCGCCTGCTGCAGAGTGCCGCTTTCCGCCGCGATTCGGCAGAGGAACGCAATCGGCATCGACACGGTCTGGCTGTCGATCACATTGACCTCGAAGCCCTCGACCGAAGCCGCACCGATCCTCGCCGATTCGGCGGTCGCGGAGAGCTTCGCGCCGATGTGGATCGAGATGCAGCCCTCGTGGTCTTTGGACAACCTGCGGTAGACCTCGGCAAACTCGCCCGGTGACGGCGCCGACGTGGTGGGCAGAGTGTTCGAGACGGCGAGCCGGCGGAAGAACTCCTCGTCTGTCATGTCCACGCGGTCCCGAAACGTTTCCTTGCCGAAGATGACCTTGAGCGGCACGACCTCGATGTCGTAGCGGTCGCGCCACTCGTCCGGCAGGTCGGCAGTCGAGTCGGTGACGACCGCGAAGCTGCGCGTCACTCGGGAGGCAGTGCTATTCGACAGAAAGGATGAACGGGTAGTGCTGCTGCCCGCCCTGCTGGACCTCGACCTCGAGACTTGGGTAGCTGGAGCGGATCTCTGATTCGAGCTTGGCGAGCTCGTCGTCGCTCGCCTGCTCACCTCGGTACACCGTGACGAGCTCATAGGAGCCGGGGCCAAGCTTGCCGAGCGCCTTGTTCACGACCTCGGCGTAGTCGTCGCCGGCGAACTCGAGGCGGTCGTTGATGAGCCCGATCACGTCTCCCTTCTTCACCCTCAAACCATTCGAGCGCGTGTCGCGCACGGCGTGGGTGACCTCTATGGTCTGCACCCGCTCCGCTTCGGCCTTCATCGCGCTGAGGTTTTCGGACGCGGGCTTTTCGGGCCGGAATGCAACGACCGCAGAGACGCCCTGGGGGACGCTGCGGGTGTCCACGACATGCACCTTCTTCTTTGTGACGCCGATCACCTGCTTGGCCGCGGCAATGACGTTGCCGTTGTTGGGCAGCAGGATGACCTCGTCGTAAGGCACCGACTCGATCGCCGTGAGCATGTCCTGGGTGCTGGGGTTCATCGTCTGCCCGCCCTCGATGATCGCGTCCACGCCGAGGCCGCGGAAGATCTCGACGAGGCCGCGGCCGGCCACCACCGCGACGACGCCGACCCCGTTGGGACGCGGCGGCCTGGTCCCCGTGCCTGCGCCCTCGGTTTCGAGGATGCGCCGGTGCTGGGTGGACATGTCGCCGACGTTCAGCTTCATCAGCTTTCCGTAGCGCCCGGCGAGGTTGATCACGCTCGTCGGGTCATCGGTGTGTACGTGCACCTTGACCAGCTCGGGCTCACCTACGACAAGCACCGAGTTGCCCATGGCCTCGATCTCCCCGCGGATGACATCGAGGTCGAGGTTGGCGCCCTCGATCAAGAACTCGGTGCAGTAGCCCCAGCCGCCCTCAGGCAGCGCCATCGAGACCTGCGAGGCGGGAGAGATGGAGCGGTTCGTGTCCATCATGGCCGCCAGGCTTGGTTCGGTCTCCTCGACCGACTTCAGCATGCCTTCGAGGATCAGCTGCAGGCCGAACCCGCCCGCGTCGACGACGCCCGCGTCACGGAGGATCTGCAGCTGGCTGGGCGTCTTCTGCACAGCTGCTCGCGCTCCTGCAGCGGCGGCGGCGATGACGCGCGGCACGTTGGCGTCGGGGCTGCTTGCCGCGGTGGCGGCGGCTCGGCCCGCCTCGCGGGCCACCGTAAGGATCGTGCCTTCGGTCGGTTTGTTCACGGCGCGGTACGCGGCATTGGCGGCCTCCTCGAAGGCCGCCGCCAGCTCCGCAGGGGTCAGCGAGCTCTTGCCTTCGACGGCGCGCGCGAATCCGCGAAAGATCTGCGACAGGATCACGCCCGAGTTCCCGCGTGCGCCCATCAGGCTTCCATGTGAAGCGAGCTTGGCGATCTTGCTCACCTCCGCGGCGTTCGATTGCTTGACGTCCTCGACCGCGGATTGCAGCGTGAGCAGCATGTTGGTGCCTGTGTCGCCATCGGGCACCGGGAACACGTTGAGCCTGTTCACCTCTTCATGGTTGGACGCGAGCCAGTTGAGGCTGCCCAGCAGCGCTCGCTTGAAAAGCGGTCCATCGACGCCTGTCGTCTTTACAGCGGCCACCACTCAGCCGCGTTCCTCGCGTACGCCCTGCACGTTGACGTTGACCTTCAGCACGGGCACGTTGACCGAGCGCTCGACCTCGAACTTCACGGTGTCCTGCAGGTTGTGCGCGACCTCCGAGATCCGGATGCCGTACTGGACGATGACGTAGACGTCGATCGCAAGGCCTTCGTCGACCTGGACGACATCGACTCCCTTGTCGACGTTCTCGCGTCGCAGCAGCTCCGCGAATCCGTCGCGCAGGCCGCGGCCGGCCATGCCGCTGATGCCGTAGCAGCGCATCGCCGCGTGGCCCGCGATCGCGGCGACGGCGGACGGAAACACCTCGATGCGGCCCCACTGGCGGGACTGGATGAGGGCGGTTGTGGTCTTCGAGGCCATTGGAAACCCCATGGTACAATTCAACTCCGCGCGCAAGCGTTTGTTTGCTGCTGCGCGCCTCTCAACTCCAGGCGGAAGGTGCTCCATGGCCAGACAGTGCGCGATTTGCGGCAAAACGCCTCAATTCGGACATCACGTGAGTCACGCGAAGAACCGGGTCAACCGGAGGTTTCTGCCCAACCTCCAGATGGGCCGCGTGACGGTGAAGGGCAAGACCTTCCGCGCGCGCGTCTGCACCCGCTGCCTGCGGACCTACTCCGTCTAGAGCTCCATCCCGTGCACTTCGCCTAGGCGGCGAAGGTCGTTGCGCAGGGCGTTCCAGACCCTCTCCTGCGCCTCCTCCGACGGGATGACTGTAACCGGGTCGTCGACCTCCGCCGCGAGCTCTGGGTGCTCCACCATCTCGGCGAAGAGCAGCGTCCACGCGCGCGGCACCACCTCGTAGATCGCGTACCCGCCCCCGCCGAGGGCGAGCCAGCGACCGTCGCAAAGCTCGTGCGCCAGCGTGTGAAAAACGCTGCCGATGCGCGGCCATATGCGCGTCGTGGCGGCGAGGTGCGCGAGCGGGTCGAGGTGATGCGTGTCGCAGCCGTCCTGCGTCACGAGCACCGTGGGCTTGAACCGGCGCAGCATCGCCGGCACGACCTTCTCGAAAGCGCCGAGCCAGGGCTCGTCCCACGTGTAAGGCGCGAAGGGCAGGTTGACCGCAAAGCCGCGGCCTTTCCCGACGCCGGAGTCCTGCGGAAAGCCGGTGCCCGGGAAGAGCCAGTGGCCGCTCTCGTGGAGGCTGATGGTGAGGACTTCGGGGTCGGCCTTGAAGATGTCCTCGACCCCGTCGCCGTGGTGCACGTCGACATCGACGTAAGCGACGCGGTGGCCTTGCTCCTTGAGCCACTGGCACGCGATGGCGGCGTCGTTGTAGGTGCAGAAGCCTGATGCCCGGTCGCGGTGCGCGTGATGCAGGCCGCCCGACGGGCTGAACGCGTGCAGCGCCAAGCCGCCCTGGATCGCCTCGGCGGCGACCAGGCCCGCGCCCGCGACGAGGGCGGTCCCCTCGTGCAGCTCGTCGGAGATCGGGTTGTCCGCGGAGGCGTAGCCGGCGGCGTCGATTGCGGCGGGTGAGACCTCGCGGCGCTGCTTTGGGTCGCTGAGCCTCTGCACGAGCTCGACGTACTCGGGTGCGTGCACGAGCTCGAGCTCTTCTGTGGTCGCGGCACGCGGCGGAAGCAGATGGGCGTGCTCGATCAGGCCGGTTGATCTGATGAGGTCGACGGCCAGCTTGACCCGGATCGGCTGCAGCGGATGCGCGTCCGACAGGTGATGCTTCATCAGCGCGTCGCCGTAGACGAGCGCCACCGGGCCTGACACGCCCACTTACGCTAACGGTTCGCATGAGCGCGCAAGAAGGCCTTTTCGAGTCGGTGCCCAACTTCTCCGAAGGCCGACGCCGTGAGGTGATCGACGCGATCGCGTCGCGCGCCTTGCCTGCGTTCGTGCTCGACACGGACCCTGACCCGGAGCACCACCGGGCGGTGCTGTCGATCGCGGGGTTTCGCTCGAGGCTGGTCGAGGGCTTGATGGGCGCGATCGGCGAGGCCGTCGAGCGCATTGATTTACGTGAGCATCGCGGGGTGCATCCTCGCGTCGGGGCTGCCGACGTCGTGCCGATCATCCCGCTCGGCGAGACCGCACTCGAGGCGTGCCGCGAGCTCGCGCGTGAGGTCGGCGGGCGCGTGTGGTCCGAGCTGAAGGTGCCCGTCTACTTCTATGGGCACGGAGAGGGAAAGACTCTGGCCGATATTCGCGCGGGGCGGGCCAGGCCCGACCTCGGTGGACCGGACCTCCACCCCACCGCCGGCGCGGTGTGCGTTGGAGCGCGACGCACGCTCGTCGCGTTCAACGTGATGCTGTACGACTACGACCTGGTCGCAGCCCGCGCCCTGGCGCGCGCGATCAGGGAATCGGCGGATGGCCTGCGGGGCGTGCAGGCGCTTGCCTTCGAGCTCCCCCGCGATCGGGTGCAGCTGTCGATGAACCTGTTTCGGGTCGAGGAGACCACGCCCTCCGATGTCATCGCCGAGCTCGAGCGGCGGGGGGTGGCGATGGGCGCCCAGCAGGTGGTCGGGCTGTCCCCCGCGGCGGCGGCAAACCCGGCGGCGGACGGGCGGTTGCTGGAGGGCCGCCTGGCGAGCGCCGCGGCAAGTGCGGGTGCGGCGCTTGCGGCGGAGCGAGGGGGCGAGGAGCTGACCGCGCTCGCCACGCGGTTGCGGCGCGAGGCGGAGGGGCTTGCACTGCTCGCCGCGGACCAGGATGCGATTCTCGCCGGAGCCGAGCGGGCGGCGGCGCTCATCCGCGTCATGGGAGCCGCGAGCCTCGCGGACGGCGAGCTCGACGCGATGCTCGGCGCGGCGGCCCGAGGTTTACGCCGCGCGCTTACGGCCGCGACCGAATCGATCTATCGAGCCCGGATCGAAGCCCTCGACGCCTGGCTAGCCTGACGCGGCGCTCGTGTCGAGCGACACGTTGCATGCACCGCCGTTGATGTGGATGCGGTAGCCAGTCGACGCGCCCGAAAAGTCCGGTGACTCGTAGCTGATGTCGCCGATCGCGTGCATGTTCCTGCCATCCGCCATCAGGGACGACGCCCCGCCCGACACCGTGACGGAGGCCGCGGTGCCGCTCGGCCGGTGCAGGCGGACGGTGAGAGCACCTCCGTTGATCTCGACTGGAACGATGTCAGGTGGTGGACCGAGCGTGATCTCCTCGCGGCTGGCGCCGGTGTTCACCGTGATGCCTAGCACGTGCGTCGATCCGAGCCGCCAGGTGTCGTTGGTCGCGCCGGAATTCTCCGTGATGTTCCACACGACGTCTTGGTTGAGCTGCAGCGTGAGCGCGAATTTACGGCTCTGCAGACCGAAGACGCCGCTGTTCGGCTGATCGATCTTGAGGACCGTGCTCGTGCGATCGAACGTGACTTGAGGTGTAGGGCCCGAGTATTCGACGTGCGCACGGTAGAGGTCGGAGCCGAGGCCCCCACTCCCCGAGATGGCGATGGTGGCTGCCCCGACGTCGATCTCCACGGTGGCCTGACTGAGCCCGGCGACCTGGCCCGAGTAGTCGCGCGAGCTGGTCGCCGCGGGGTTGGGCGTGAGGGTGACGTAGGCCACCGCGCCGACGACGGCGACCAGGACGATGAGCGCGGCGGCGACCTCCCCCGCCGGACCATGCATGGAACGCCGCACTATGAGCTCGAGGCCGATCACGATGAGGACCACGGGCCACAGGTTGAGCAGCTGGTAGATGCGGTCGACCGAAAGCTGGCCGGTGTTGACCAGCAGCGCGACCACGCCCGCGAGGATCAGGACCGCGGGCCAGAAGAAGCTGCGGTAGCGCTGCACCTTTCCTTCAGGTCCTGGCGCGACGCACGATCAAGTAGAGACCGATGGCGATCAGGACCAGCGGCCAGAAGATGTCGACGCGGATCCAACCCAGGTTGTGCAGCAGGAAATACACGCCGGCGATGATGAGGACGACCGGCCAGAACAGCTCATGCCGCCAGAACTGGTTCACCGGCGCCAGTGTAGTTCCGGCTCGCTAAACGGGGGCGACGACCTCGAACAGCCCGGGCCTCTCCTTGCGCGCCGCCTCCACCATGTCAGGGCCGGCCACGGTGGTCTGCGCCGCGGGGGCCTCCAGCAGGTAAACGCGCGTCACTCGCTTCAGGTCGTCGGCCGTCACGGCCAGGAGACGCTGCTTGAATCGCTCCCGGGCCTGGCGTGTGAAACCGGTCGCGCGGTTGGTCGCCTCGCGCCGTCCTTTGATGTCCGGTGACTCGAGCGGATCCACGTCTCCGCAGGAGCCGAGGATTGCCTCTTTCAAACCTTCGGCGTCGATGTCGTCTTCGATGATCCACCGGACGGCCTGATCGAACACGTCGTAGGTGCGGACGATGTTCGGGTCGCGGTAGGAGCCGAGGTAGAACGTTCCGCTGGCGACGCCGGCTTGTGCGTAGCCGCCGTAGGCGCCTCCTTTCTCCCTTAGCTCGCGATGGAGGAACCTGTCGCGCAGGTAGTTGGCGAGGACGAGCAGGGCCGGCGAATCCTGATGCGTGTAGCGGACAGTTTTGAAAACGCGGACGTTGAACGCGACCGGCACGGCGACGGTGCGGGCTTCGGTTGCACGTTCGACGGCCGGCAGCGTGGAGGCGCTGCCGTCTGCCCGGTCCTTGTTCAGCTCGCCGACCAGATTGGTGAGCAGATTCTCGAGGGACGGGATCACCTCTTCTTCGCAGGTGACGATGATCCGAAGGGCGTTCTGCCTGAACAACATCGTGCGAATCTCGTCGAGGTCGTTGATCAGCTCGCCGAGCTGCGTCTCGTCCAGGCGCGCCAACCTTCGCATCGTGTGGAGCATGCCGATGCCCTGGAGGCGGTCGTTGATCGCGCCCTCCGAGCCCAGCTTCGAGTGCGCGCGAAGGAGCGCGAACTGGAAGCCCAGCCCCGCAAGCGAGCTCTCCAGACGGGTGCTGATCTCTCCGATGATCTCCTTCAGGCGGCGGGGCTCGATCTCGAGCCGTGCGACCAGGTCGGTGAGGAGGTCGATGAAGGGCTTTGCGTTCCGGTCGAGGGCGCGGCCGGAGATCACAAACGATTGGAGATAGTCGTCGCGCTCGGCGAGTGACTGAACCTGCGCCGCAGCGCCGACCCCGCCGGTGTTCGCGGCGATCCGCGCGGCGATGACCGCGTAGTCCTGTCCCGCGGCGCCGCTCTGCGTCAGGACACGGCCGAACAGCGGGAGAAGGTCCTTCTGCTCGGGAGTCAGACGCGCGAAGTCGCTTCGGATGTCGAGGTAGGTGATGCCGTTCGTGGGCTGTGGATAGAACTCGACACTGGCCTCGCCCGCCTTCGCACCCACGCTGGGTACATCTTCAAACCGCATCGGAATGTCGGAGAGCTCGAGCGTCGGCAGCACCGACGGGTCTTGCTTGGCGTCCTGCTCTGACTTGAGGCGCAGCGCGTCGGCGACGATGCGGGCGCGGTCGTCGTCGGTGAGCGTGGTTTCAATCGTGGCTAGCCGTTCCAGCTCCGTGCGGCGCTGGCGCTCCTCGAGGTCGGTGTCTGGCACGGCCTTCAGCAGCGCGCGGTGCGTGTTGTCGAGCATCTCCGCGCGGATGAGGTTCTCGAAGAAGCGTCCTTCGGCACGGGCCCGCTGCAGGTGCTCCAGGTCGGCGTCGAAGTTGAGCGCGCTGAGGGGATTGCCGCCGTGCTGATAAGCGGGCATCGCCGTGAACAGAAGCCTGAGCGCGTACGGGAAACCGGCGTTCGACCGCTCCCGCTTTTCGAATTCCAGGTGATGGATCGCGGCGTCCACCTGGGATGCGTCGACGCCGTGATCGGCAAGGCTCTCGAGCGTGTCGAGGACGACGCGCTGCACTTTTTCGGCGTCCTCGGCTGCAACTCCCTTCAAGCCGGCGCCGAAGACCGCTTCTCGAAAGTCGTCGTGCAGTCCGCTGCCGTCGGCCAGCGCGCTGCCGAGCCCAGAGTCGATCAACGCCTTGCGCAGCGGAGACCCAGCGTTGCTGAGCAAGACCTCGGAGAGGATGTTCATCCCCAGCATTCGGAATGAGTCGGAGGTGCGCGAGGTCACCCATGCGACAAGGGCCTGGGACTTGCGCGAGTTGTCGTCGGCGGGGTTGGCCGGGTAGGGCTCGGTAGCCTCGGTCGGTCCTTTGAGCCGGCTGACATCGCCGATCGAGGTGTCGATCGCGATGCGCTCGAAACGGGACAGGGCGTTGCGTTCGACTATCTGGAGCGTGTCTTCCAGCGGCCGATCTCCATACGTGTAGAAGAAAGCGTTGCTCGGGTGGTAGTGATGGGCGTGAAATTGCCTGAGCTTCTGCCACGTCAGGTTCGGGATCTCCTGCGGGTCGCCACCGGACTCATGCTCGTAGGGCACGCCCCTGAAGAGCGACCTGCGCATCGCGCGGTCGATCGCGGCCCCTGGCGCGGCGAGAGCGCCCTTCATCTCGTTGAAGACGACGCCCTTGTAACGCAGGCCGCTCTTCGAGTCGGCCGGATCCTCGAACTCGAAGCGGATGCCCTCTTGCTTGAATGCGTCCTCGGAGAGCTTGGGGAAGAATGTCGCGTCGAGGTAGACCTCGAGCAGGTTCCCATAGTCCTTTGCGTTGCGCGTGCTGAACAGGTAGGTGGTCGAATCAGGCCTGGTGAAGGCGTTCATGAAGGTCGCGAGCGACCGCGTGGTCATGCTGAAGAATGGGTCGCGGACGGGGAATTTTTGGGATCCCGCGAGGACCACGTGCTCCAGGATGTGCGCAACGCCGGTCGAATCGGTTGGCGCGGTGGGGAAGAAAACGGCGAAGCCGTTGTTGTCGTCGGGACACTCGATATGGATATGCCGCGCGCCGGTCCGCTCGTGCCTCACCACCTCGTAGCCGCCAACAGCGGTTGCGGTCGTTTCTGCCATGTGAATGGTTGAGTCTAGGATGTGATTCGTGTTCACCGCCGCGGAGCTCGATTTCCTGCGCTCCCAGCGGATCGGTCGCCTCGCGACGGTGGGCCCGTCGGGCTGGCCACATGTCGTGCCGGTCATGTACACGATGAATGACGATGGATCGCTCGATTTCGACGTGGACGGCGTGAAGTTGCGAAACCTCAGTCGCGAGGCCCGGGCGGCCATGGTCGTGGATGCGATGGGGCCGCGGCGGGGCGTTGCGATGCAGGGTCGCGTCGAGCTCATCGCGCCGGAGAGGGCGCGCCTGGAGCCGGTGCGCAAATTCGCCTGGGGTCTTTGATTCCGCGCGCTTCCTTAGTCCTGGCTTTGTGCCTGCCTCTGGCCATGGTTGCGTGCAGCTCGGGTTCCGGCTCATCAAACTCCTCGAGCTCGCGGGGGTCCGTGACCCCCACTCCTTCGCCTCCGATCTCGGCGGAATGGGTCGAGTACCACCGCGACGCGGGTCGGTCTGGAGTCGGACCTGCTGAGCCAGCGCTGACCACGCCTAAGGTCGCCTGGCGAACCAGCGTCGACGGCGATGTCTACGCTTCGCCGCTGATCGTTGCGGGGCACGTCATCGTCGCGACCGAAAACAACACGGTGTACTCGCTCGACGTCTTCACCGGTTCGGTCGTATGGAAGGCGCATCTAGGCGATCCTGTCGACGCGTCGTCGCTGCCCTGCGGCAACATTCGGCCTGTCACCGGGATCACCGGCACCCCGGCCGCAGATCCCGCCACGGGCCGGCTGTTCGTAGTCGCGTTCTTGCGCGGCCAGCATCACATGCTGTACTCGCTCAGCCTCACCGATGGCTCGAGCGCCTGGCAGCGCGACATTGATCCCTCCGGCTCCAATCCCGCAGTGCAGCAGCAGCGCGGCGCCCTGGCCATCGGTTCGGGTTTCGTGTACATGCCGCTCGGCGGGCTGTACGGCGATTGCGGCGCGTACCACGGGTACGTCGTGGGTATGTCGCTGAACGGCGCGCAGGCCGCGGCCTACCAGGTGCCCAGCCAGCGCGGCGCGGGCATCTGGTCGCCGCAGGGAGTCACCGTCAGCGCCGATGGGAGCGTTTACGTGGTGAGCGGAAACGCTACGTCGGGGTCGGGCTTCGGCAACAGCAACTCCGTGATCCAGCTGGCGCCCGATCTGACCGTGCGGTCTTACTTCGCGCCGTCGAACTGGGCGGCGCTCAACGCCAGCGACACCGACCTCGGATCTGTCGGGGCCACCGTCCTGTCGAATGGGTTGGTGGTGGCAATCGGGAAAGACGGCGTTGCTTATGTGCTTCGAGCCGGGAGCCTGGGCGGCGTGGGAGGGCAGCTCACGAGCCGCAAGGTGTGCTCCGGAGCGTGGGGCGGTACGGCCTCGTCGGGTTCGGACGTATATGTGCCGTGCGCCGACGGATTGTTTGCGTTGTCGGTCACTTCCACATCGATCGATATCAAGTGGTTCACGGGCAGCCCGCTGGTGGCTTCGCCGATCATCTCTGCCGGCGCTGTGTGGGCCATCGACACGTCATCAGCAACTTTGTTCGCGCTTGAGCCGGCCACCGGGCATGTCCTTTTCAAAACGGCGCTCGGCGCGGCGCAGCGCTTCAGCACGCCGGCGGCGACGGACGGGTTCGTGGTGGCGCCGGCGGGAGCAAACGTGGTGGGTGTGTCGGTGGTCGGCTAGCCCTGGATGGAGTGAAGGAGGTTGGCCATCTCGATGGCGACCTCCGCGGCGTCGGACCCCTTGTTGTTCTTGGGTCCGGATCGGGCGAGCGCTTGGTCCTTGTCCTCGGTAGTCAGGACGCCGAACGCGATCGGGACTCCGGTGTCGAGCTGCACCTGCATCAGGCCGGACGCCGACTGCATCGCGACGACCTCGAATTGAAACGTTTCGCCGCGGACGACGCAGCCGAGGCAGATGATCGCATCGTGTTCGCCCTTTTCCGCGAGGGCTAATGCCGTGACGGGGAGCTCGAGGGCACCAGGTACCCAGTAAACGTCGGGATCTTCGACTCCGTGGCTTTGGAGAACCTCCTGCGCACCGCGCAGAAGACGTTTCGTTACGTCTTCGTTGAATCGCGCCACGACGATCGCGATGTGCAGATCGGTGCCATCGAGGTGCGGCGTTGCTCCTATGTCTCCCACTCCCTGAATTACAACAGGTGGCCGAGCTTGTCTTCTTCCTCGTTGTCGTACTCGCCTCGGTGGGTGATCGTCTCCATCGCGGCGGCCCCCAGGTGGAGGGCGTGAGCCGACCAGTGGTGGTCGGCGATGCGCTCGCTCCCCAGGAGACGTGTCTCAGCTGTCATTGCAACAACCGAATTAGGTCTATGAGATTCTCCAGTTTGCCTTTTCTTCGCTGGATCCAATTTCGTGCGTCGCTTGTCACTCTCTCCTCAGTGAGCTGAAGAGTGAGTTATAGGTGAACAAGCCCTCGGGCTATTAGTACCGCTCAGCTCAAAGGATTGCTCCTCTTACACCTGCGGCCTATCAACCTGGTTGTCTACCAGGGCCCTTACCCGGTTAACCCGGTGGGAGACCTTATCTTGGAGTTGGCTTCGCACTTAGATGCTTTCAGCGCTTATCCAAACCGGCCATGGCTACCCGGCGCTGCCACTGGCGTGACAACCGGTACACTAGCGGGCCGTTCAACCCGGT
>VBGP01000042.1 GCA_005880795.1 Chloroflexota bacterium
TTTCAAGCATCAGCTCATCCGTTTCGGGGCCGGCCACTGTTGTGACCTGTCGCACCTTGTCGAACGACAGTTGACCGGCGGCGAATGCCGCGGCGATCAGGGGCAGGCCCTGGAGAGCTTGGCCGACCCTGAGCAGCTCTTTGCCGGTATGGGGATCGAACCCCATCGCGATCGAGAGCCAGTGCTCGAAGGAGCGGATGCCGCCGTCGCACCAGCCGCCGAGCTCGTCGAACTCGGCAGCGGCCAGCGCGACCCCCGCCATTGATGCATGGGCCTGGGCGGAGAGCTGTCCGAGGCGGTCCTCGAGCTCCCTTACGCGACCCTGGTTCTCGAGGCTGACCGAGCCGTAGTCCACATCTGAAATTGTACCAAACAAAAGTTCGTTGTCAAGCCTCATTAACAGCTTTTTGTATTCAAGCGAGCGCCGCCGCCGGCAGCCTAGACCCTCCCCCAACTCCCCCTTCCCAGTCTTCCGTCCGTGGCTTACACTCGCGACGATGGCGCGCCGGAGGCTGAAGCTGATCTTCGGCCCCTCCCTGGTGAAGGAACCTGTGATCTACCAGCTCGGCCGCAAGTTCGAGATCGTCACCAACCTCCGCCGCGCCGACGTCACACGCGACCAGGGCTGGGTCCTGCTCGAGGTTTCCGGGGAACCCGAGGAACTGGACAAGGGCGTGGAATATCTCGAGTCGCGGGGGGTGAAGGTCCAGCCGGCCGAAGGCGACCTGGTCGAGTAGCCCACCCTCACGGTGACCTTCTGCGCACGCCCCTCACCCTGACCCTCTCCCCTTGGGGGGAGAGGGGAATGCTTGCCATCACCAGATGCGCTCCGGGGAGCGGTTTGGTGTCCGGTGGGAGGGCGTTGATGATTTCGAGCAGCTTCGGGCCGACGTTTTTCGTCTCCGTGCGGAATGGGGTGAAGGCGTCTTCGCGGTCGGGGTGGGCCCGGAAGTGCAGCTCCACCTCGCGACCGCCTCGGGCCGGCGCATGTGATGTGAGGCGGTTGAAGTCTGGCGCGGGGACGAGCCACCACACCACCGGCGCCAGGTCCAGCACCAGCACGATCACGTAGATCCACGACGGGTCGCGCGGGATCGTGTTCTCGAAGTACGTTGCGTTCGACTGCACGAATCCCGATTCACCAAGCTGGAAGCACGCTTTCGCCTGCAGGGACGCGAACGTGCTCCTGCCTTTGACCGCGACGACCAGGTCGCGGTGGTCGTCGTCGGCGTCGACCTGGAATGGAACCAATGCGCCGTCTGTGGTCAGCATCGAGTAAACGGCGAGCAGGTACTCCCCAATCCTCCCCGCCTGGACGTCGCTGATTTGCATCGGCCGGAGCTTAGCCCACGCCCCTCTCCCTGACCCTCTCCCCTATGGGGAGAGGGGAAACTACCATTGCGCCGTCATGGAATCAAGTGTTGACGTTGCCATTGTTGGGGCTGGGCAGGCTGGGCTTGCGACCAGCTGGTACCTCACTCAGGCCAACGTCGACCATGTGATCCTCGAGGCCGGGCGCGTCGGGGAGACCTGGCGTTCGCGCCGCTGGGACTCCTTCTGCCTCGTGACTCCAAACTGGACCGTCCAGCTCCCCGGGGCGAAATATGCCGGCCCAGACCCCGACGGCTTCATGGACCTCGCCGCGCTCATCGATCACTTCCAGGGTTGGGCCGACTCGTTCGACGCGCCGGTGACCGAGGGCTGCGCGGTTGCGGCGCTCGAAGCTGACGGCGATCAGTTCGTCTTGAGCACGGCGACCGGAAAAATGCGCGCGAGGACCGTGGTCGTCGCGTCGGGCGGCTACCAGCGTCCGCACCTTCCGCCCAACGCGACGCAGCTTCCCAAGAACCTCGTGCAGCTCTTCGCCGAGGAGTACACCAACGCCGGGGCGCTGCCGCCCGGCGGCGTTCTGGTCGTCGGCAGCGGGCAGACCGGATGTCAGATCGCCGAGGAGCTCCACGAGGCGGGGCGCAGCGTTTTCCTGTCCTGCGGCCGATGCCCCTGGGCGCCGCGGCGATTCGGTGACCATGACCTGGTGTGGTGGATCCTCGAATCGGGATTCTGGGCGCGCACCCTCGCGCAGCTGCCGTCACCCGCGGCGCGTCTTTTCGGGAATCCGCAGGCCACCGGGCACGGCGGCGGGCACGACCTTCACTACCGGACCCTGCACGGGATGGGCGTCGAGCTGGTCGGCAGGTTCGCCGGCGCCGAGGACGGCAAGATCCACTTCGCGGACGACCTGGCGCAGAGCATCGAAGCAGGCGACAACATGACCGGCGTCTTGCTCAAGTACATCGATGCGTTGTGCGCGCGAGAAGGGATGCCTGTTCCGTTTGAGCTGCCGCCGCCGCTGAGGATCAAAGGTCGCACCGAGCTCGACGTCAAACGCGACCACATCAGCACGGTGATCTGGACCAGCGGATATCGCCCCGCGTATGACTGGGTCCACTTGCCGGTTTTCGATGACATGGGCTTCCCGGTCCAGCAGGACGGTCGCAGCGCTGTGCCAGGCTTGTACTTCATGGGCGTGCACTTCCAGCGCAAGGCGCAGTCGGCGGTGCTCTACGGCGTTGGTGAGGATGCCGAGCTGGTGGCTCGGCACATCATCAAATAAGAATCGCGGTTGCGATGTCCGGCGGTGTTGACTCTTCCGTTGCTGCTGCGCTGCTCCAGGCCCAGGGACATGACGTCGTCGGGGTGACGCTGCAGCAGTGGCCACGCGACGATTCGGAGGAGGCCGCGCGCCATGGCGGGTGCTGCTCGCTGAATGCCGTCGAGGACGCCCGGCGCGTGGCGAACCTCCTCGACATTCCTTATTACTGCTGGAACCTCGAGAAGGAATTCGGTGAGCGCGTCATCGAGCCGTTCCACCGCGCCTACCTCGAGGGCCGCACCCCCAACCCGTGCGTCCGCTGCAACGCGTTCGTGCGCTTCGACCTCATGCTGGCCCGCGTTGTCGAGCTCGGCTTCGACCGCCTGGCGACCGGGCACTACGCGCGCATCGTGCAGGGCCCCGATGGACCTGAGCTGCACGCGGCGGTCGATCCCGCGAAGGACCAGTCCTACATGCTCTATCACCTCGACCGCGACCGGCTTGGCCGCATCCTCTTCCCGCTGGGCGGCATGGTCAAGAGCGAGGTTCGGGAACATGCGCGGGAGTTCGGCCTCCCGGTCGCCGACAAGGCCGAGAGCCAGGAGATCTGCTTCGTTCCCCGCGGCCAGACCGCCCGCTATCTTTCCGCGAGGCTGCCCGTCCGCACCGGGGCCGTCGTCGACTCGAGCGGTCGCGAGCTCGGCACGCACCGCGGGACGGCGCTCTACACGGTCGGCCAGCGGAGCGGATTCGGCGACCTTGCCGAGCCAGGGCCGTGGTACGTGGTCCGGGTCGACGCGCCCAAGAACCAGATCGTGGTGGGGCGCCGGGAGGAGCTCGCGGTCAGCGAGGTCGCCCTCGAAGAGGTGACCTTCATCGAAGGCACGGCCGCCGAACCACTCGCTTGCGAGGCTCGCCTGCGCTACCACGCCGCGGCGATACCGGCGACGTACACCGGCGGCCGGCTCGTGCTTGGCGAGCCCTTCCTCGGCGCCGCGCCAGGTCAGGCCGCCGTCCTTTATTCAGGCACCAGGGTGCTGGGTGGAGGGTTGATCGCCCGCGCCGCCTGACGTCCTCCCGTTCGCCGGACACGTCGCCGAATATGTCGGCCTGCTCGGGGGCATCGGCTCATTCGTGGTCAGGCGAGTCGGCCGTATGTCGCCCCGAATTCAATGGGCCGAGCCACGGATGGCCGATTTCCTGTTGGTCGCGTGGGTCGGCGGGCTCATCCTCCTTATCGGCATCCACGGCTGGCCGATCGCGATCCGCGTGGCGGCCGAACTCGTGGCCTGGATCCTGTGCATGCGGGGCAACCGATTCGTGGCCGTTCCGACAGTGTTTGCGGCTGCCGTCCTTCCGCTCGCCGGGCACGCTGCCTCGGTGCAGCCCTCGGCTGCGGGGGCCGAGTTCGCCGACGCCGTGCATGTGCTTTCGGCCGCGATGTGGGCGGGCGGGATCATCGCGCTGGCGAGCCTTCGTCCCCCCGATGGATGGCGGGCGGACGACGCGCGCCGCCTGCTCGAGCGTTTCGGCGGCGTGGCGTTCATCGCGTTCGGTGTCACCGCGTTGACCGGGCTGCTGAGCGCCAGCGAGCACCTCACCGGGCTGAGCGACCTCTGGTCGACGGCTTACGGAGTGGTGCTCGCGCTCAAGGTCGGCGGAGTGGTGGTCATGCTCGGCCTGTCGCTGCTGTGGCGGCGGGGAGTCGGGAACGGTGGGGCGGAGGCGTTGATGGCGGTGCTGGTCGTGGCGGCGACGGCGGCGCTGGCCGTCCTGCCGCCACCGGCATAGGATTGCGAGGTGGGGCAAGTCCGCGAGGTCATGTCCACCCGACTGCATACGGTCGAGCCGGCGGACACGGTCGGCGAGGCGGTGGCGGTGATGGCCCAGCACCGCGTCGGCTCGGTCCTCATCATGGAAGGCGACCGGCTGCTCGGGATCTTTACCGAGCGGGACACGGTTCGTGCTCTTTCCCAGGCGCACGACGCCGCCCGTCACGAGATCGTCTCCTGGATGACGCACGATCCAAAAACCGTGAGCCCCGAAGAGGACAGCGAGGCCGCTTTGCGGACGATGCTCGATAGAGGCTTTCGGCATCTCCCGGTCGTCGACGGTGGAAAGGTCGTCGGCATCGTGTCGATGAGGGATCTGGCCGGCTAGCACTCCAACCTCGTAAAATTTCGAGCCCTTGGGTCTGCTGGCGCTGCGCCGCTACCTGCCTTACCTGCGGCCTTACGTCCGATACATGGTCATCTTCCTGCTGGCCCAGCTCGGAAGCCTCGCCGCGGCCGCCTCGATTCCCAAGGTGATCCAGTACATCATCGACGGCCCGATCACGCACCACGACTTCGGGCACCTGGTGCGGTTCGCCGGCCTGCTGGCGCTGATCGCGGGGCTCGAGTTCGCGCTCATCCTGCTGCGCCGATACTTCTCCGGCGTCGCGTCCCTGCACATGGAGACCGACCTGCGCAACGACCTCTACGCGCACCTGCAGAGCCTGCAGGTTTCGTTCCACGACAACTGGCAGTCCGGCCAGCTTCTGTCGCGGGCGATAGCGGATATCGGCACCGTGCGCCGCTTCGTGAGCTTCGGTTTGATCTGGTTCATCCAGATCATCGTGACCTTCGTCGTCGTGCTGGTCCTGATGGCGCAGCTCGACTGGCAGCTGGGGCTGGTCGTGGTCCTCTGCATGATCCCGATCGCGATCGCGAGCCACATCTTCCAGGACAAGTACAGGGTGATCGCGCGCCGGCTCCAGGACCTCACCGGCGACATGACGACGGTCATCGAGGAGATGGCGACGGGCGTGCGCATCATCAAGGCCTTCGGGCGGATGCCGCTGATGCAGCGGCGCTTCGAGGAGCAGGGACGCACCATCCGCGAGACGAGCCTCCAGGGCATCACGGCCCGCGCCGAGCTGTGGAGCGAGATCAACTTTCTGCCCAACCTCTCGCTGCTTGCCGTGTTGCTGCTGGGCGGCCTCAATGTGATCGAGGGCAGGCTGACCATCGGAGGCCTGGTCGCGTTCATGAGCTACGTGTTCATGCTCACATGGCCGATGGACGCGCTCGGCTGGGTGCTGTCGATGAGCGAGGAGTGCAAGACGGCCTCGGAGCGGCTGAATGAGGTGTTCGACTCGCGACCCGAAATCGCCGACCGACCGCAGGCGCGTCCGCTCGAGCACTCACGCGGGAGGCTCGAGTTTCGGGACGTCGGGTTCCGATATCCGAATTCGAACGACTGGATCCTCCGCGGGTTGAACCTGGTGGTCGAGCCGCACGAAACGGTGGGACTGGTCGGCCGGACGGGCAGCGGAAAGACGTCGCTTGCCTACCTCGCGCCGCGCCTGTACGACGTCAGCGAGGGTGCCGTGTTGCTGGACGGGATAGACGTACGTGAGATCACGCTGCGTTCGCTCCGCTCGCACATCGGCTTTGCGTTCGAAGACCCGATCCTGTTCTCGGCGTCGGTCCACGAGAACCTGGTCATGGGCCGGCCGATCGTGTCTGACGAGGAGCTCAAGCGTGCGATCGAGATGGCGCAGGCGGGCTTCGTCTGGGACCTGCCGTGGGGCCTCGAGACGCGTGTCGGTGAGCAGGGCTACACGCTGTCCGGCGGGCAGCGGCAGAGGCTGGCGCTGGCGCGCGCGGTGCTCGGGTCGCCGCCGGTGCTGGTGCTCGACGATCCGCTTTCCTCCGTCGACGTGCACACCGAGTCGGTGATCGAAGAGGCGCTGTCCAGGGTGCTCGAGGGCGTGACCGGGTTGCTGGTGGTGCATCGCCCGTCGACGCTCGCGCTGGCCGACCGCGTCGTGCTGCTCGACGAGGGACGGGTCGCGGCATCCGGCACCCATGCCGAGCTGATGCGTACAAACGCGCTGTACAGGGCGCTGCTGTCGCAGGAGTACGAGGAGGCCCTGGCGTGAGCGCCGTTTCTCCAGCGGACCGGTGGCGTGGAGTGGCGGCCGAGGAGGTCGACGAGTTCTCGGCATCGGTCGCGGGGCTGCTGCGGCGGCGCAGCCGGCGCCTGCTCGCCAGCCTGGCGCGGCCGTACCGAGGCCGGCTGGCGCTGGCCGTGGTGCTGATCGCGATCCGGTCCGCCGCGTTTCTCTCGATTCCCTATCTGGTCGGGCTGGGTATCGACAAGGGCATCAGCCCGCGCGGCGGGGACCTCCAGGCGCTCGTGGAGATCGTTGGCGTCTTGCTTGCAGTCCTCGTGGTCAACTCCGCCGCCAACTACGGGTTTCTCCGCCTGTCAGGGCAGATCGGCGCAGACATCCTGTTCGACCTGCGGCAGATGCTGTTCGCGCATGTCCAGGAGCTTTCGCTCTCCTTTTATGAGCGCTACACGTCGGGCCGCATCATCTCGAGGCTAACCTCGGACATCGATGCCCTGAACGAGCTGCTCGCGACCGGCCTCACGTCGGTGATCACATCGGTGATCTCGGTCGTCGCGATCTCCGCGATCCTCATCCATCTCGACCTGCGGCTGGGGCTCGTGGCGCTGATCGCGATGCCGATCGTGCTGGCGCTGACGTACTGGTTCCGTGCCAACTCCGCGCGGTCATATCGCGCCGTGCGGCGCGCGATCGTGCTGGTCATCGTCCACTACGTCGAGTCGCTGGGCGGCATCCGCGCGGTGCAGGCGTTTCGGCGCGAGCCGCGCAACCAGGAGATCTTCGAGGACGTCAACGGCCGTTACCGCGACGCCAACATCTGGTCGAACCGTCTGGTCTCAACCTTTGGCCCGGCGATCAACCTGCTCGGACGTATCACCACCGCGTCGGTGCTGCTGTACGGCGGATACCTGGTCGTGCAGGGTCAGCTGACGCTGGGAGTTCTCACCGCCTTCGTCCTTTATCTGCGCCAGTTCTTCGACCCGATGCAGGAGCTGTCGCAGTTCTACAACGTGTTCCAGGCCGCCGGCGCAGCACTCGAGAAGCTGGCGGGCGTGCTCGAGGAGACTCCTACCGTGCCCGAGGCGAAGGGTGAGATCGCGTTCGAGCACGTCACGTTCGCTTATCGCGAGAAGCCGGTGCTGCACGACATCGACCTGCGCGTACCTGCGGGCCAGATTGTGGCGATGGTCGGCGAGACGGGTGCGGGCAAGTCAACGATGGCGCGCTTGATCGCGCGGTTCTACGACCCGACCGAGGGGCGGGTCACGCTGGACGGTATCGACCTGCGGTCGATCGCGGTGCGTGACCTCCGCCGGGCCATCGTCACGGTGACGCAGGAGAGCTTTCTTTTTTCGGGCACGGTGGGGGACAACATCCTGTTCGGGCGTCCCGACGCGAAGCGAGAGGAGATGGAGGCGGCGGCGCGCGCTCTCGGCGCGCACGAGTTCATTTCCGCGATGCCGAACGGGTACGACACGGACGTGCGGCGGCGGGGGGTGCGGCTCTCCTCGGGCCAGCGGCAGCTGGTGGCGTTTGCGCGCGCGTTCCTCGCCGACCCGCGGGTGCTGATCCTCGATGAGGCGACGTCATCGCTCGACCTGCCCTCCGAGCGGTTGGTGCAGCGGGCGCTGCGCACGTTGCTGCGGGGGCGAACGGCGTTGATCATCGCGCACCGGCTGTCGACGGTCGAGATCGCGGATCGGGTGGTGGTGATCGATTCGGGGCGGGTGGTCGAGGACGGGGAGCCGCGGGAGCTGCGAGGTCGGGCGGGGCGGTATGGGTCGCTGCATCGGGCGTGGGTGGAGTCGCTGGCTTAGTTCGGGGCGGCGATTCGGTACGTTTTGGTCAAAACGCACCTTTGTTTTCTGGGATTCGGTTCGTTTTGCGCAAAGCGCACCATTAAGGTCGGGGGATGATCAAAGAGAAGGACATCCTGCCGCGCCTGGTACAGGCGTGCCCTGAATATGGGTCTGTCTTAAATGAGTTTCTTCATGAGGAGACTGATGCGGGCAGAAACGAGCGGCTCACCTACAACGAGGTAGGGGATTTCGCGAGGTGGCTGGTCGGGCGGGTCGCCGACGGAGCTATCACAGGCATCCAGCCGTTCGGCACCGAGCTTGAACGGCTCTTGACTGAGGGTGATGAGGAAACTCGGCAATTTGCCACGATCGGACTCATCGAAGACATCCAGGAGGGTTGTGTCGAGACGGGCGTCGACCCTGACCTATTCATGCACTCTCTCGGTCCGGTCAGTCGTGACAAATGGTTTGCGATAGTGCGCTTTAAGTTCGCCCGGCGAATGGATCGCTGGCCAGGCACTGTGGAGTGACAGGTCAGCCCCTCCGGCGCTTCGCGCCACCTCCCCATGAATGGGGAGGAGCCCACCAAATGACTTCTGAACACGCCCCTCTCCCTGACCCTCTCCCCTGTGGGGAGAGGGAAATCACCGGCCCCTGCGATACTCCTTCATATGGCGATGTTTTCGCGCCGGCTCCGGCGCTGGGACCTTGTCCGCGTCGCCGCGTTGGCGGTCGGTGTCGCCTGGTTGGGTTTGTTTGGTGCTTTCGGCTACGCCGCGATCTCGCAGCAACCCACGACCACCGGCCTGGCCGCCGCGGCCGCCGCCCTCCTGATTGCCGCAGCCGGCATTCTGTATGCTTGGCGCGAACCGGGGCGATAGCAGAAAAACCGGGCGTGTAAAGCCGCTCTTTTCATCACACGGAGTGTCCATGGACTCCCTCCACGCGATTGGTTTCTACGTGTCCTCCGGCGTTTCGCTGGCTGGAGCACTGGGAGTCGCGCTTTTAGGAAACCGCGATGTGCGCGGCGCCTCGATGGCTGTGGTCGGGGTTGGGCTGGCCGGTATTTACCTGTCCCTCTCGGCCGGTTTTGTCGCGGCGGTGGCCCTGGTCTGCTACGCCGGGTGCGCGCTGCTGGTCGCCAGCCCGCTCTACCGCCCGATGGCAAGCGTCGTCGGATCGCGGTGGCGGCAGGTCGGCGCGATCGGCGCCGCGGCTCTGCTCGCGGTCCTCGCCTACTCGGCCTTCCGCGGTGAGTTTGTGCACGCCAACTTCTACGGCGGCGCGTTCGGGGTCGCCAATCTCGGGCGGCTTTTCTTCGCCCACGACGCGCTTTCGACCGAGGCCCTGGCAGTGCTGGTGCTGGTCGCGTTTGCAGGGGCGACCGCGGTCTGGCGGGTGAGAGAGCGGAGTCGGTGAGCCTCGGCCTCGTCGCCGTCTTCTTCGTCGCCGCGGGGCTGATCGCGGTGGGAGCGTTTGCCGCGGTGTGGCGGCGAGACATGACGGCCGCGCTGGCCGGCGTTCCGCTCATGTTCGCCGGCGCGGGCGTCGCGTTTGCCGGGGTCGCGCGCTTTGCCGCGGCCGGCGGCCCGCAGCTGTTCGGCCAGGAATTTGCCGTCGTGCTCGCCGTCGCGGCCGCGGCGCTGCTCGCGCTGGGTTTGGGAATCGCCGGTCGGGAGGGCCAGCGCTGAGCCTTTTCGCCCGCGTCGGCGAGATCGTCGCCGCGGCATCGGGAGCAGCATCGGGCGCCAGGTCAGGCTTCATGTTCGACCCGGCGTCGACTCTGCCCTGGGCGGTTCCCGTCCTTCTCATCCTGCCGATGGCGACCTTCGTGCTCGCGCTCTCGAGCGTGCGCACGCGACGGTCGGCCTCCGCGACCGCGATGTTCGGCACCGTCGTGACGCTGCTCCTGACGCTGCTCGTCGGCTGGGGCCTTGCGAAACGGTCCACTCCGTTCGAGGCTGCCTACCACTACTTCACGATGTCGGTCGCCTTCAACGGTCCCGCGAATTTCCAGACCTTCGGGATCGACCTCATCTTGCGCGCGGACCACTTGACGGTCGCAGCGCTGGTCGCGATCGAGGTTTGCTTCATAGGCGCGATCGCATGGCACCAGGTCATGGGGCGCTCCGAGCCCGGGGCAGCTCGTTTTCACGCCGTGCTCACCGCGCTGCTGTTCGCGTGCGTCGGCGTGCTGTTGAGCCGCGACCTCGCAGCGCTCTTCGGGTTCTGGGCGATCGGAGGCGCCCTCACCTACATGCTGCTCGCGCACCGCTGGGGTCTCGATGCTGCGGCAAGTCGCTCGCGGGTCGCCCTGGCGCTGCCCTTCCTCACCGACCTGTGCCTGCTGTGTGGAATCGCGTGGCTCTATGCGCGCTACGGCACCCAGAACCTCAACACGCTGCTGCCGATCCTGCACACGAACCCGGGTTGGACCGTGCGGTCCCTGGTCGTCGCCTCGGTGCTGCTGTTTCTCGGTGTGGCCGGCCGCCTGGCGCTGTGGCCATTCACCGCGTGGATCACGCAGACGACCATCACCGCCCCACCGGCCGCATCCGCGATCGCACAGTCCGCCTGGTCTGTGCTCGCGATCGTCCTGCTCTACCGCGTGATGCCGATCTTCGTCGCCTCCAACCAGCAGACCCTCCAGGCGCTCCTTGCGGTGTGCGCCGTGGCGGCTGTGGTCGCGCCGCTGCTGGGCCTCATCGGCAACGAGCCTCGCCGCGTCATCGCCCTCGCCGGTTCGGGCGTGGCGGCGATCGCGGCGGCCGTCGTCATCTCAGGCTTCCGCAATCAGTCGACTACGTTTGCGGTGGCAGGCGTCGCGTGCGTCCTCGCGATGGCGCCGGCTCGCGCCGCGGCGTGGTTCGCCATCTCGTCGATCGCAAACGCGATGCGGACCGACGACCTGGCCGACATGGGCGATGCATGGCGGCGGATGCGCGCGAGCTCAACGGCACTGCTGGCCTCGACCATCGTCCTCGGCCTCGCTGCGACCGGTGCGCTGACATTTGGAGTGACCTCACGCTCGAAGCTTGGGATCGCGCTGGGCGAGGCTGCGCTGCTGATCGCGCTGGCTGCGCTGCGCCTATTTGTCGCGACGGCCTTCGGGCCGCTCCGGAGACGGCGTGCGTTTGAACCGGACCGCGTGCGCGAGGTGGCGCCAGGTGCGCGGAGCTCGCCTTACTGGCTTGCCCTGGCGGGCGCGGCCTTTCTGATCGCTTCGTTGATCGCGGGCTGGCTGAATTTCCTGGACGGCCAGAAGCATCCCGCCCCTGCCGTGGCAGCAGTCGCGGTGTGGGCCGCTGCCGCGATCATCGGCTTTGCCGTATGCGCGCTCGTGTACGCGCGCGCCAAGGACGGTGCGCTGCGGGCATCGGCGGTGGCCGGAGCCTGGCTCGGCCGCGGCGTCAGCGCGATCTTTGCCGTGGTCGATCGCTTCCTTGTCGCGCCCACCACAGGCATCGCGCGCCTCCTCGGTGACTGGATCCCGGAGGGCGACGGCGCGCTCGGGCGGTTCGCGACCGCGTCGGGTCAGCTCGCCCTCGCTTCGGCCAGGGCGCCGGCGCTGCCGCTGCTGATCGTGCTGGCGGTCGTGCTCGCGGTCGCGGTCGCGCTGTTCGCGCCAGGGGTCGCGCGATGACGCTTCTGATGGCGATCGTCGAGGCGACGCCCAGCCCCGCGCCAGTGCCGGGCGCCGGCATCTTCACGTCGCCATTCCTGCTGAGCCTGCTCATCTGGATTCCGGTGATCGTCGCCACGGCGATCGCGTTCATGCCCAACCCGCGCGGCCGCTACGAAGTGCTGATCAAGCAGATCGCGTTCTTCGCCAACCTCGGCATGATGGCCGTCCTCTTCATCGCCTACAACCAGTTCGAGAACTTCCTGCCGACGATGCAGTACGAAGAGAAGATCCCGTGGCTGCCCGGGATCGGGGTGACGTATCACCTCGGCGTCGACGGGCCGGGCCTGCTGATGCTCATGTTGTCGGGGCTGATCGGGATCGCGTCGGTGCTCGGCTCGCTCGGCGTGCGCGAACGCGTCCGCTCGTACTTCTGCCTGCTTCTGCTGGCCCAGGCGTCGGTGAACGGGGCCATCGTCGCGCGCGACATGTTCGTGCTCCTCGTCTTCTGGGGAGCGTCGGTGGTGCCGCTCGCTCTGCTCATCATCGGCTGGGGCGGCCCGCGAAGGGTCGCGGCGGCGTGGAGGCTGGTCGGCTACTGGGGACTGGGCACCGCGGCCCTGGCCATCGGCGTCCTGGCGCTTTACGCGGCGTCGGGCGGCCAGAGCTTTGACATGGACGTGCTGCTGAAGGCGTCGCTGAGCCCGCGGATCCAGATCGCGATCAGCGTGGTGATGATCATCGCCGCGGCCACGCGGCTGCCGCTGTTTCCGTTCCACGGTTGGATCCGCGACGTCCTCTCGGAAGCCCCTCCAGGCGTGACCGTCGTCGTCGCGGGCGCGGCCTCGAGACTGGGTGCCTTCCTCCTCCTGCGGACGGTCATCGGCGCGGAACCCGCCGCAGGTCACCTCCTTTCGCCGCTGCTCGCGGCACTGGCGGCGATGACGGTGGGGTTTGCCGGCCTGGCCGCGCTGCGGTCGGTCGACGTCAGGCACGCAGCGTCATACCTGGCGATGGTGCCGGGCGGGATCACCGTCCTCGGTCTCGCCGCGATCTCTCCACTCGGCATCGCGGGCAGCGTGTTGAGCATGTTCACCGGCGGGCTGGCGGCGGCTCTGATCGCCGGCGTTTGCGCAACGCTTGCCGAGCGTGCCCAGTCGCGCAGCCTTCTCGTTTTGAGCGGCCTTGCGCCGCGTATGCCAAACGTCGCCTGGCTGCTGACCATCGCGGCGCTTGCGCTGCTCGGCGTCCCGATCCTCTCGTCCTACACGGCGGAGGTGATGACCTTTTTCGGCGCGTTCAAGAACCAGCCCATCGGCGCCTTCGCGGTCGCGGCCGGGCTCGCGGTGAGCGCGATCGCACTTGCGGTGCTGCTGCGACGCGTCCTGCTCGGCGCTCCGAACACCGACGCGCCGGGCGTGTCGGATGCGTCGCTCGGCGAGACGTGGTTTCTGGGCTTGCTCGCCGGCGCGCTGCTGTGGGTGGGACTGTTCCCGGGCGGTCCGAAGATCCCGGGCACCGACGTGCCGCTGTTCGATCCGGGCCTGTTGAACCAGATGTCGGCCGGGATCTCCGACATTGCGTCGCAGTACGCGGCGCCCACGCCGCCGGCGGCGCAGTGAAGTACCTGGTCCTGCTGCCCGAGGTCCTCGTCGCCGGCCTTGCCGTGATCCTGATGGTCGGAGGCCGATTTGGACTGTTCCCGCGGGCCTCGCGCGCTTACCTGCCGCACGCGACGGTGCTCATCGTGCTTGTCGCTTTTGGCGTCGAGCTGTGGGCCGGGGCGACCGTCAGCGCCTACCTCGGCGGAGCGCTGGTGCAGGACCGGTTCTCGCTGTTCGCCAAGGCCGCGGCCCTGCTGACGGCGGCCGTCGTCCTGACCACCGCCGACTGGGCCGCGGAGGACTCGGTCCATCTGGGCCTCGCGATGCCGTTGGTCGCGGCGTTCGGAGTGATGGTCGCGGCGTCGGCGGGGGACATGCTCGGGTTGTGGGCTGGGCTGGAGGTGGCGGCCGCGGCCGGGGTCGTGCTGGTTTCCCTGCGGCGCCCCGACCTCGGCCTCCGCCTGCTCCTCGTCGGCGGGGTGGCGAGCACTTTGATCCTGGTCGGCCTCGCGTTTGTTTACGCGAGCACGGGCAATTCGGACCTGATCGCCATCCACGACGTGCTCGTGGGCCGGGCGCCGACCCTGGCGCTGGCGATCCCCGTCCTGCTGCTGCTCGCCGGGATCGCGGTGAGGGCCGGCCTGGCGCCCTTCCACATGGCAATCCTTCCGGTCGGTTTCGGAGCCTCGCCGCTGGGGGCGAGCCTCGTCATCGGAATGACGGCCGTCGCCGCGGGGATCGTGGCGATCAAGCTCGCCTCGGCGCTGCTGCCGATCCCGGAGGTGTACGCGCCTTACGCCCAGGTGGTGGCCGTGCTTGCGATGGTCGGCGGCGGCGCCGCGGCCCTGGCCGTCCGCTCGCCGCGGCCTCGGCTCGCCTACCTTGCGGTCGGCCAGCTGGGCTGGGTGGCGGCCGGCCTGGCGACACACTACCGCTCCGGCATCGGCGGCTCTCTGTTCCTGCTCGGGGCCTTCGCGGTGGCGGCGACCTGCGGGCCGGCGCTGCTCGGACGCGCTGAAGGAGGCGAGCCGGCGATCGCGGGGCTCGGCGCCCTGCGGCCCGTGCGGAGCGCGGGGTTTGCCCTGGCGATCCTGTCGCTGGCGGGGGCGCCCCCGATGGCCGGTTTCTTCGGTGAGCTTTCGGTTGCCGCGGCGCTCGCGCAGAGCGGCAACTTCGTTCTGCTGGGGCTGGGCCTCCTGGGTTCGGTGCTGAGCATCGCCGCGGCGGTCGGTACCCTTCGCGTCCTCTATATACAGAGCCCGCTGGAGGAGGCCCGGCGGGGTGCTGCCGCGGCGCTACCGGCGGTGACCGGCCTCTCCTCGTTGGGGGCGGCCGCGTTCTGCGTCGTGCTCGCGGCTTATGTCGTGTTCGGCTACCCGATCATGGGGCTGGCGGACCAGGGTGCAAAGGCGCTGGGGCTCAGGTAGTACTGCGTTCGCCCCTCTCCCCAGATCCCTCTCCCCTGGGGGGAGAGGGGGCCTTTGGCTCAACCTCCCGCTTTGTCACGTAGACTCCGGGCCACCGAAAGTCGCCTACGTCGTACCAAACGTTTTGGAGGTCCCGCCTGGCCCCGCACAAGAAGCGTCCTCGTGCCCGTGCGCGAGGTCGCCGAGCTAAGAAGCGGCAGTCGCATCACTGGCTGCTGCGGCTCTCGCTGATCGTGCTGATCGTCATCTCGGCGATGAGCCTGGTCGGCACGGGCGCGACCATCGGCATCGTCGATTACTTCGCCGGCGACCTGCCGTCGATCGACTCGATTCAGACGGCCAGCCTCAGCCAGACCACGCGCATCCTCGACCGCAACGGCAGCCTGATCGAAGTGCTCTATCACGAGAATCGCACGGTGGTTCCGCTGAGCAAGATCAGCGTGCATCTGCAGCGGGCGACGATCGACACCGAGGACCGGACCTTCTACGCCAACTCCGGAGTGGACTACCGGCGCCTGGTTATCGCCATCGCTTATGACCTGACCCATCGGACTGGAGCGCTGGGCGGATCGACGATCACGGAGCAGGTCGTGAAGAACGACGTGCTGGATACTACTGAGGCGCAGAGCCGGACGGTCAGCCGCAAGTTTCGCGAGCTGCTTCTCGCGGAGGAGATGGAGCGGCGTTACACGAAGCAGCAGATCCTCGAGCTCTACCTCAACTCGATCAACTACGGGAATGGCGCTTACGGCGCGGAGGCGGCTGCCGAGACGTATTTCCAGGTCCACGCGAGCGAGGTGACGTGGGCGCAGGCTTCGTTTCTCGCCGGCCTGCCTCAGGCGCCGAGCGACTACGACCCGTTCGGCACCCCGGACCAGGTCCAGGCGGCGACGGACCGGTGGCGCGATGTGCTGTCCGGGATGGTGGCGGTTGGCGATCTGTCGCTTCTCGTGGCCGATGGGATTTATGGGAGCGACCTGGTCACCAGGATGGTCGCCGCTCACAAGGCGCGGCCGGCTGCGCACAACCCGCTGACCGCGCACTTCGTCGATTACATCGAGCAGTACATCAAGCAGCGATACGGAGATGTCGCCCTGTACGAAGGTGGGCTGACCATCACAACGACGCTCGACCTGTCGACGCAGGCGACCGCGGACAAGTGGGTGAAGGCCGGCGTTAACACATACGCTCGGCGCGGTGTCAACACCGGGGCGATGATGGTGATGAATCCCGCCGACGGCGAGATCCTCGCGATGGTCGGCAGCGCGAATTACAACAACGCTTCGATACGAGGGCAGATAAACCTCACGGGCATGGACCCGTTGGGCTGGCGCGGCGTCGGATCGTCGTTCAAGTTGTACACGTACGCGGCGGCGCTCCAGGCCGGGCTTGTGACGCCCGCGTCCCTGCTGAACGACCAGACGGGTGTGATCGGCGGCCACTCATTCAGCGACTGGGATGGAAAGCACGAGGGGTACATCCCGCTCCGTACCGCGCTCGCCCAGTCGCGCAATCTGCCGGCTTTGTGGACCTATTCGCAGGAGGGCGGCGACCGCGTGGTGTCGTTCCTGCACAACCTCGGTGTGACTGCTCCGATCCAGTCGCCCGATGGTGTCGCCACCACGCTTGGTCCCGACGCGATCTCGATGGCCGAGCACCTGGCGGCGTATTCGGCGTTCGACAACGGCGGCTACCGCGTCGCGCCGCATGCCGTGCTGCGGGTGACGGACGCGGGCGGAAAGGTCCTGGAGGCGTTGGACCCCGCGGCCGGTCGCGTGCAGGTGATCAGCCCCGACCTCGGATACGTCATGACGGACCTGCTGCGCGGACCGGTGAAGCTTTACCTCGGGGACCTGGGTTCGCGGCCCGTTGCCGGGAAGTCGGGCACGACCGAGGCTTACACCGGGTCGATCTTCATCGGCTACACGCCGGACCTGGCGATCGCTGCGTCGCTCATGCACATCGACGCGGGGGCGTCCTGCAACTCCGGATATGCGTACCTCGCCACCAACTTTCCTCCGTCGGGATGGCAGTGCCCGACCGCGGTTCTGTTCGGTGAGAACGTCGGCGCCTCGGTGTGGAAGCCGTTTGTCGAGGATTACTACTCGTCGCATCCGTGGCCGGCGATGTGGGCTCAGCCTGCGGGCGTGGTGACCCGACAGGTGTGCGCCTATGACGGCGGCTATGTGTCCGGCGGCGGCTACAACGAGATCTTCTTGAAGGGGGTGGGGGAGCCGCGTTACCCGTGCGGCGCGAATCCTTATCCGGGACAGCCGCCCTACAGGCCTCCGGCGCCCTCGCCGTCGCCTTCCCCGGCACACTAGTCGCCGTGCGGCTGAACCGGACCGGCGTGATCGCGGGTGTCGTCTATCTCGTGCTGGGTGTGGCGTGGTCTGTGTGGGCCGGCGTGCCGTGGGCTTTTGCGTGGTTCGTTGGTGTGGCGGTCGTGGGTGCGTTCATCCCGGGCGAGGCCAACCACGTGACGCTGGCGCGCGCCTACCTTTCCGCGCCTGTTTTTGTTTATGCGATGCACGGGGGCTACGGGGCGATCGCGGTTGCAGTCGCGCTGGCCGGGCTCACCGACCTGACCGACGGCACGATCGCCAGGCGATTTGGGCGGCCGTCGAAGCTGGGCGGGGCGCTCGACCCGGTCGTGGATGGCGTCTTTATGGGCGGGCTTGTAATCGGCCTGGCGGTCGGGGGAACCTTCCCGTTATGGCTCGCTCTGGTCGTGATCGCTCGATACCTGCTCCCGGCTTTGGCGGGCGGCGTGTTGATTGCAGCCGGCCGCCGGCCCGAGCTGCGCCACACCCTGACCGGACAGGTATCGACGACCCTGATCCTCGTGTTGGTGGGCGGGGTGTGCCTGTTTCGGGGGCTTGACCAGGATTCGGGCGGGCTGTTGAACGCGGCCGAGGTGGTGATTCCCGCGGCGACGGTCGCGACATTCATTCACCTGGGCTTCGCCTTGCGGCGCCGGGCCGGGGCGGCCGAGGCCGCGGCGGCCGAGGCCGGGTAAACTGGCACGTGGTCGCGCTAAGTGGGGTGCTGGCGGTACCCTGAACCGGCAATCCGCCTTAGCCGGACCGAATTCCATCGCTGAGGTCTGGGTTCTCAGAACTGGCCGCGGCAAACGGCGTTGAAGGTCGGGACCTGCGCAGCTCGGGTCTCCGAACCCCGTCAGGTCCGGAAGGAAGCAGCGGTAAGGAGAGTTCCCGGGGGTGCCGCAGCCACCCTGCCCGGAGCCGCGAACCGCGGTGCGAGCTGGGGGTCTTCGATCGATGCGGGGGTGCGCGACCATTTTGATTGATGCCTGAGTACCAATCGCTTTATCGCAAGTACCGCTCACAGACGTTTGCGGACCTGGTCGGCCAGGACGCCGCGTCGCGGGCGCTGCAAGGTGCGATCGTCTCCGGTCGCGTCGCGCACGCGTACCTGTTCAGCGGTTCGCGGGGGACGGGTAAGACGTCGGCCGCGCGGCTTTTGGCTAAGGCGCTCAACTGCACCGGTCGCGCTCGCGATTCGGCTGAGCCGTGCAACACGTGCCAGTCGTGCGTGGAGATGACGGCGGGTTCCGCGCTGGACCTGATCGAGATCGACGCCGCATCGAATCGCGGCATCGACGAGATCCGCGACCTGCGCGAGAAGGTGAACCTTGCGCCGGCGCTCGGACCGTACAAGGTCTACATCATCGATGAAGCGCACATGCTCACCGAGCCCGCGTTCAATGCGCTGCTCAAGACGTTGGAGGAGCCGCCGGCGCACATCGTGTTCGTGCTGTGCACCACCGACGCACAGAAGATTCCGCTGACGGTGATCGGTCGCTGCCAGCAATTCGTGTTTCGGCGCCACAGTGAGGAGCAGATCGCATCGCGCCTTTCGTACATAGCGAAAATCGAAAACGTTCGGGTCGACGCCGATGCGATGCAGCTGATCGCGCGCACCGCGCAGGGGTCGATGCGCGACGCCGTGGGTTTGCTGGATCAGCTGGTGCCTCTGGCATCGGGGCCGATCTCGCTCGAGTCCGCGCGGTCGCTGCTCGGCATCGCCGATCCGCGTTTGCTCGACTCGCTGCTCGACGACGTGCTCGGGGGGCGGGCGGCGGAGGCGTTGACCGAGCTCAACCGCATATACGCGGCGGGGGCCGAGCTGCGGCAGGTCGTGCGGGGGTTGATGGAGGGATGCCGGGACCGGCTCGTGGCCGCGCTTTCGAAACGCGACCAGGCGACGGCGCGAAGGTTGTCGAATGTTCTCGACGCGCTTTTGCACCTGGATGGTGAGGTGCGGCGGCACGCTGAGCCGCGATTCCTGGTCGAGGCCACGCTGGCGCGGCTGGCTGTGGAGGCCGAGCAGCCGGCGGCGGCAACAGCCGTGGAGCAAATTTCACCAGCCCCTCCCCCTCCGTCCCACGAAGTGGGGCTGCCCCAAACGAGTGGGGAGGAGCAAGTCGCAACCTCCGCGCCCAGGGGGGAGAAACCTGTCCCTGCCCCTGTTGCCGGGTGGTCGGAGGTTTTGGAGAAATTGAATCGGACTGTGCGCGCTGTTTATCTCGATGCGCAGCCCGAGGTGGATGGATCGCTGCTCGTCCTCTGGTTCCGCTACGGCTTCCATCACAAAAAGGCGCAAGAGCAGTCATCGCAGCTGATGCCTCTCGTGCGCGCGTGGCTCGGCGACGAAGCGAAGATCGACTACCGGCTGCGTGAGAACGATGCGACCAAGCCCACGCAGCGGCCGGCCAGTCCAGAGGATGATCCGTTCGTGCGCGAGATCGTGCGCCGGTTCGACGGCCGCGTGACGAGGGTGAAGGAGGTCTCCGAGTGAAGGATCCGCTGAAGATGCTGCGCCAGGTGCAGCAGATGCAGGGCCGGATGGAGAAGCTGCAGAAGGACCTCGAGCACGAAAATGTGGAGGCGAGCGCGGGCGGTGGCGCGGTGACCGCTGTCGTGAGCGGCACCCAGAAGATTGTTTCCGTGCGCATCGAAGCCGACGCGGCGAGTGACGTTGAGATGCTGCAGGACCTGGTGGTGGCGGCGGTCAACGAAGCAATCGAAAAATCGAAACAGATGGCGTCGGACAAGATGCAGGCGCTCACCTCAGGCTTGGGTCTTCCACCCGGCCTGTTGTAAATGCCGCAGCTGCCTGAACCGCTGGAGCGGCTGATCCAGGAGCTGTCACGGCTGCCTGGGATCGGACCGAAGACGGCCCAGCGGCTCGCGTTCCATCTATTGCGTGTTGACCGGGTGCGCGCCGATTCGCTGGCCAAGGCGATCGAGGATGTCAAGGCTCGCATCGGCTACTGCGAGCGGTGCTACAACATCGCGGAGGGCAGCCTGTGCTGGATCTGTGCGTCGCCGCGGCGGGACGCGTCGGTGCTGTGCGTGGTCGAGTCGGCGTTCGACGTCCTGGCGATCGAGCGCACCTCCGAGTTCAGCGGGCTCTACTTCGTCTTGCACGGGGTGATCTCGCCGATCGACGGCGTGGGGCCGGAGCAGATCCACGTCCCACAGCTCCTGGAAAGGGTGCGGGAGGAGGCGGTGGGCGAGGTGATAATCGCGACCGACGCCGACATCGAGGGCGAGGCCACGGCGGTCTACCTCCAGCGGGCTCTCCAGCCTCTGGTGGCTACGGTCACCCGCCCGGCACACGGGCTGCCGGTCGGAGGCGACCTCGAGTACGCCGACGAGCTGACCCTGGCCAAGGCGATGGCCGGGCGGAGGGCGTTCTAGCCGCCTTTACACGCTGCCTTGCAATCTCGCCTTGAACGCAGGTATCATTCGCAGGTTCCTCCACCGAACAGGTTTCCTGCGCCCTTCGACAGGGTAAGAAGGCTGTTCGGCTCGGTAGGAGCCAGCACCTTGACAACTGAAGAGTGGGAAAGACTCTGAGAGTCTGAGAAGACTCAGGGCGAAGGCCTTGGGTCCTCCGTTTTTGACGGAGAGTTTGATCCTGGCTCAGGGTTAACGCTGGCGGTGCGCATAACACATGCAAGTCGAGCGAGGGCTCATTTCCCGCAAGGGAGATGGGTTCCTAGCGGCGAACGGGTGAGTAACACGTGGGCAACCTTTCCTATCGCGGGGGATAACAGCGGGAAACCGCTGCTAATACCGCATGTAGTCACCGGTCGCATGGCCGGTGAAAAAAGCAG
>VBGP01000043.1 GCA_005880795.1 Chloroflexota bacterium
CCGGGTCGAGATGCTTGAGGCGCAGGCGGCGGCGATTGGAATCGCCCTGCGCTCAATCCCGACCACGTGGGAAGAGATGGAAGGAAAGCTCAACGAGGAGCTGTCGGCACTCCGCGGTGCTGGATTCTCTGGCGTTGTTTTCGGAGATATTCACCTGGCTGATGTACGCGCCTGGTATGAAGACCGGGTCACCTCGGCCGGGCTGGAGCATGTAGAGCCGATCTGGGGCGAGCCGCCTCATCTCCTGCTTCAGGAATACGTCGCGACCGGCGGCCGAGCGGTGATCACGTGCGTCGACCTGGCAAAGCTCGACGCAGCCTGGCTCGGTCGCGTCATAGACGAGCGATTCGCGGCCGACATCGCCACGACGGGCGTCGATGCCTGCGGCGAAAACGGCGAGTATCACTCGTATGCGATTGCAGGTCCGATCTTCCCAAAGCAGGTCGCCTGGACGACCGGGGAGCGTCGCCTCGACGGCGGCTTCGTCCAGCTCGATCTCATCGAGGAAAGTCCCTGACCCACGCTCCTGGGCCAGCCGGCAGAGATTCAGGCGATGGTAGATTTAATTAGTTTTGGTGAGAAACGATAGGGGTGCCGCCAGACCACCCGACCCCAGTCGCTGGCTAACCCTCGGACAGGCGAGCCGTCGCCTCGGGGTCACGCCGAACACCCTACGCAGGTGGGCGGATCGCGGCCAGATTCCTTCCTTCACCACCCCGGGCGGCCATCGCCGCTTCCCGGTCAGCGCCGTCCAGGGCCTCGTCCCAACCGACCGGGCGCGACGGCCCGCGCTCGCAACGCTCGGGGCATCGTCCGAGCGAATGGCTCGCGCCTATCGCCGCGCACGGCCGCTCGCGAACACCAAAGAACCCACCGGATGGCTGGACGGCCTGTCAGACGCCGAACGCACCGGCTTCCGCGAGCGCGGCATGCAGCTCGTCGGCGACCTGCTCACGCACCTCGACGCTGAGCGCGGGCAGGGGCCGGCTCCGATCACAGCCGCCGAACGGCACGCCAGCGAATATGGCGCCGCGGCGGCCCGCCTCGGCGCATCTCTCAGCGACACGGTCGAGGGCTTCCTTCGTTTTCGCAAACCTTTCATCAATGAGCTTGCTGAGCTCGCCCGCCGGCGGCGGCTGGACACTCGCGAAGCGACCGCACTTCTGGTGGACGCGGAATCGGCGCTCGATAGGATGCTGATCGCGCTGATGCTGGGGCACCGTTCCCGGGGAGTTCAGTCGTGATCCAACCCTGGGCGCTCACGGCTTCGGCAGTCAACCTCGACGCCGCCGCCCGCGCCGAGGTCGCCCGCGAGTTCGAAGAGTGGCTCGCAGCGGGAGGTCGCGGAATGGCCCTGGTGACATGCCACCGCGCAGAGCTGTACGGATTCGGTGCGATGCCGGCGCTGCGAGCACTTCCCGTTCTGGCAGGCGACCAGGCGATCGTGCATCTGTTGCGAGTCGCTTGCGGACTCGAAAGCGTGATCGTTGGCGAGGATGAGGTGCTGCACCAGGTCCGCGAAGCGTTGCGTGCCGCTCGCTCGAAGCAAGTTTTGGACGGGCGCCTGCACCGACTCTTTGAGACAGCTATCGCAACCGGACGCAAGGCCCGGTCCGGAAGAACCGAATCGAGCGGCAACCTCGCACAGAGCGCGGTGGCGTGGCTGCAGCGGAGCGCGGACGTGTCGGGCCGGTTGGTCGTGATCGCGGGAGCCGGACGCATGGGCACCGCGCTCGCGCATTCGGCGGCGGCCGCTGGTGCGCAGGTCGTCATCGCCAGCCGCGATGCCAACAGGGCGACACGGCTTGCGGGCCTGTACTCGGGCCGCGGTGTCGACCTGCGCACGGGAGCGGAGTTGACCAGCCGAGCCGCCGGTGTGGCGGTCGCCCTCGGCGGTCGGTGGACCGAGCTCGAGGTGATGGCCGGCTCCGAGCTTCCTCCGATCGCGGACATATCGGCGCCGCAGGCGGTTCCCGACGCGATACGCCGGCGCATGAACGGGACCTTTCTGGGCATCGACGATCTCTACCGCCGGAGCGAACCGCTGCCGGGCGCATATATAGAGGACGCGGAGCGGCTCGTTGCCGCCAGGACGGCCGAGTACCTCGCGTGGGCGGAGCGCGCGTCGTGAAGATCCGGCTCGGCACGCGGGGATCGACGCTGGCGCTGGCCCAGAGCGAGTGGTTTGCAGAGCGCCTTCGCGCGGTGGGACACGACGTAGAGCTCGTGCGAATCGTCACCGAGGGCGACGTTCGTCCAATCGACACCGAGCCCGGCGAAGGCATCTTCGTCGCCGCCATCTCGAGCGCGCTCACGCGCGGTGAGATCGATGTCGCGGTGCACAGCGCGAAGGACGTTCCGCTGGAAGAGGACGCTGACCTTGTCATCGCCGCGTACCCGGACCGCGCCGATCCCCGTGACGCGCTGGTCACGAGATCGGGGTCCGGGTCGATCGCCACTCTCCCGCCCCACGCCTCGGTAGGCACCGACAGTCCGCGTCGCGCGGGCTTCGTCCGTGCCGCGCGTCCCGACCTGCGCATCGTGCCGCTGCACGGCAATGTCGACACGCGATTGCGGCGCCTCGACGCGGGCGAGGTCGACTCGCTTGTGATCGCCTGCGCGGGCCTCGACCGCCTTGATCGCGGGAAGCGCATCGACCAGCGTCTCGATCCAACTCTCGTCATGCCGGCGCCGGCGCAAGGCGCGCTCGCGATCCAGGCGCGGCGGTCCGACGCGACCCTGATCGGGATACTCGCCGCCCACGACCTGACCGAGATCCGGGCCGCCGTCGACGCCGAGCGTCGTGTCCTTTCTGCAACCGGCGGCACCTGCCGCGCGCCGGTCGGTGCCTTGGCGTCGGTCGAGGGGGATCACTTCACGATGCTCGTCGGCGGCGTCAACAGCGACGGCACGGACCTCCGGGTCGAGTCGGTTAACGGCAATCGCTCGGAAGCGATGGCGATGGCGGAAGCTGCCGGGCGCAGGCTTGCCGGCGCGGTGATGCTTCGATGACCGTCATCCTCGTGACGCGACCTGCAGGCGGCGGCGACCCGCTGGTGGCTGAGCTGGAATCCCGCGGCTACCGCGTCAGCGCGGTGCCCACCGTGGGCACGCGGCCGATTGCGGTGAGATGGCCCGACCTGAGCCTGTTCGACTGGATCGTCGTCACCAGCGCCACGGGTGTGGCGGCGCTGCCCGCAATACCATCCGGTCCCCGCTGGGCAGCCGTGGGCGAGTCGACGGCAAGAGCTCTGCGCGCGAGGGGCGCCAGGGCTGAGGTCGTTCCGGCCGTGGCCAATGGAGCTTCCCTCGGCGAGGCGCTGCCCGATCCTGCCGGTGTCCGCGTGCTGGTCGTCCGGGCTTCCCTGGCCGACGCCGGGCTGCCGGCGCTGCTCCAGAAGCGCGGCGCAAGAGTCGATGAGATCACCGTGTACGAGACGGTCGAAGGTCCGGATGGGTCGGCCGAAGAGCTGCAGCAGGCACTGAGACCGCCAGGTGTCGCTGCGGTCGTGTTCGCCTCCGGCTCGGCCGTGCGCGGATTCGTCAAGCTTGGCGGCCCGACCGGCCTGCCGGCGATCACCATCGGACCGCGCACCACCGCCGTCGCCCGCGACCTGGGATTCACGGTGGTTGCCGAAGCCGCCGAGCCCAGCGTCGGGCAGCTGGCGGATGCGGTGGTGCGAGCGATTCCAATCGAGGTGAGCAGAGATGCGTGAGCTGATTTCCAAAACAGCGGTCATCACGCCCGGGGCCGAGCGACCCCGGCGCCTGAGAACAAACCCCGCGCTGCGCGCGCTCGTCCGAGAAACCCGTGTCGACCCATCGCAGCTGATCGCTCCGCTGTTCGTGATCAACGGACACGACCACCGCCATGAGATCGCGTCTCTGCAGGGGCACTTCCGGCTGACGCCCGACCTCGCGCTGCGCGAGGCGTCTCGCCTGGCCGACCTCGGCATCGGCGGTGTCCTGCTGTTCGGCATCCCCGAATCCAAAGATGCGGAGGGATCGGGCGCCGACGATCCACGCGGCCCGGTGGCGGAGACGCTGCGCGGGCTGCGTCGTGAAGGACTGCCCCTCGCGCTGGTGGCTGACGTGTGCCTGTGCGAGTACACGTCTCACGGCCACTGCGGAGTTCTCGATGGAGAGAAAGTCGACAACGACCGCTCGCTGTCGCGATTGGCGGCCGCCGCCATCGTGTACGCCGAGGCCGGCGCCGACCTCGTAGGGCCCAGCGCGATGATGGACGGCCAGGTCGCGGCGCTGCGTTCCGGGCTCGACGGCGCGGGTCTGGTCGACACCGCGATCCTCGCCTACTCGTCCAAGCAGGCTTCGAGCCTGTACGGACCCTTTCGCGAGGCGGCGGGATCCACGCCGAGCTTCGGCGATCGCAAGTCGTACCAGATGGATTCCGCCAACGCACACGAGGCGCTGCGCGAGATGGAGCTCGACGCCGCCGAAGGCGCTGACATCCTGATGGTCAAGCCCGCGATCACCTCCCTCGACCTCCTCGCGCGCGCGCGCGACCGTTTTGATCTGCCTCTCGCCGCGTATCAGGTCAGCGGCGAGGCCGCCATGATCGAGGCCGCCGCCGAGCGCGGATGGGTGAACCGGCGTGGCGCCGTGCTCGAGTCGCTCACCGCGATCGTTCGAGCTGGCGCAGGGATCGTCATCACCTACTTCGCCGCGGATGCGGCGTCCTGGCTCCGAGAGACCCGATGACCGAGAGCTTCACCTCCCCGCTCGCCGGGGCGATCAGTCGGCGCGGGCAGCGCGTCCTGGACCGGCTTGGCCGGGGCGATCGGACCGCGAAGCGGTCCGGGTGGGGACGTGGACGATAAGCCTCAGCGCCGTCCGCTCTACGTGCACGCCCTCGCCCTTGGCCTGGATCCTGCTTGGCGGCGCCAGGGTCGCGATGAGCGCTGTCGCTCGGCGGAGGAATTCTGCGCCGCCGTGAAAGCCGAATCGGAGGTCACCACCTTCACCTACTCGATGATCGGGCTCAAAGCCGGCGTGGACATGCTGCTCTGGAGCCTCGCTCCATCGCTGGGCGCGCTCGAGCAAAAGTGCGCTCGTGCGCTGCGGTCGGGCATGGGCGCATGGATGACGGCGCGTCACAGCATGCTGGGGATCATCAGGCCGTCGCAGTACGTCAAGCGCCCTACTACTCAGGAGCAATCGCTGTTCAGCGGCGAGCGATCGCCCTACCTGATCGTCTATCCCTTCACCAAGAGCACCGATTGGTACTTGCTGACGCAAGAAGAGCGTCAGAAGGTGATGAACGAGCATATGAAGGTCGGGCACCGCTATCAACAGGTACGTCAGCTCCTGGCCTACTCGTTCGGCGTCGATGACATGGATTTCCTCGTCGCCTACGAAACGGATGACCTGCCGGCGTTCGGCGAGCTGGTGCGCGAGCTGCGGGGCACGGAGAGCCGGCGCTCGACGATTCGCGACACGCCCATCCTCACCGGCATCCACCGGCCGGTCGACGAGATCACCCGGCTCCTGGGCGCCGAGTGACGGTCGCCGCAAGCCTCGACTGGCGCGAGCGCGCCGCCGGACTGTTTCCCGGCGGGGTCAACAGCCCGGTCCGGGCCTACCAGGCGGTCGGCGGCGAGCCGCCTCTCCTGGTGCGCGGCAACGGGGCGTTCGTCTGGGACGAGGCGGGCCGGCGCTACATCGACTACGTCGGCGCGTTCGGCCCGCTGCTGCTCGGCCACGGTGCAGTCGCGGAAGCGATCGCGACCGCGGCCGCTCTTGGCGGCCCGTTTGGCGTCACCAGCCCCGGCGAGGTACGTCTCGCCGAGATGATTCGCATGCGGATGCCTTCGGTCGAGCGGGTCAGGTTCGTCAACAGCGGAACCGAGGCCGCGATGAGCGCGTTGCGTGTCGCCCGGGCAGCAACAGGCCGTGATCTGATCGTGAAGTTCGAGGGCGGATACCACGGCCATGCCGACTCGCTCCTGGTGGCGGCCGGTTCGGGCGCGGCCACGCTCTCGATCCCAGACAGCGCCGGCGTGACGCAGTCGGTGGCGGCGCAAACGCTGGTCGCGACCTACAACGACCTGGTCTCGGTCGAGGCGCTGCTCCAAGCGCATCCGGGCCAGGTTGCCGCCGTCATCGTCGAGCCGGTCGCGGCCAACATGGGGGTGGTGGCTCCGCTCTCCGGGTTTCTCGCCGGGCTGCGCGAGCTGAGTACGCGAGCCGGCGCGCTGCTGATCTTCGACGAGGTGATCACGGGTTTTCGGGTTGCGCCAGGAGGTGCGCAGGAGCTCTACGGCGTGCGGCCGGACCTCACGGTCCTGGGCAAGATCATCGGCGGAGGGCTGCCGGTGGGTGCGTATGGCGGACGAGCCGAGCTCATGGACCTGGTCGCCCCGTCGGGCCCCGTGTACCAGGCGGGCACGCTGTCGGGCCATCCGGTGGTGATGGCGGCAGGCGAGGCGACCCTGACGCAGCTGACTCCAGATGCCTATGCAAAGATCGAAAAGGAGTCAGCACGGCTGGAGGCGGGCCTTCAGGTGGACGGTGCGTGCGTTGCGCGGGTCGGGTCGCTCCTGACCCTGTTCTTCCGCGAACAGCAGCCTCGGAATTTCAGGGAAGCGAAAGCGTCGGACACGAGAGGCTTCGCGCGCTTCTTCCATTCGATGCTGGACGCGGGCGTGGTTCTGCCGCCTTCGCAATTCGAGGCGTGGTTCGTATCCGCCGGGCACGACAGCTCGGTGATCGATGCCACGCTCGAGGCCGCTCGGGGATGAGCCGCTTTCTCAGCGCGGCGCGCCGCAAACCAGTCGATGTGACGCCAATCTGGCTGATGCGCCAGGCGGGCCGCTCGCTGCCCGAGTACCGCAAGCTGCGCGAGCGCTGGACGCTGGCTGACATCGTCGCCCAACCTGAGCTCTGCGCCGAGGTCACGCTCCAGCCGGTGCGGCGGTTGGGCGTCGACGCCGCGGTGATGTTCGCCGACATCATGCTGCCGCTCCAGGGAATGGGGGTCGATTTCCAGCTTGTGGAGAACGTCGGTCCGGTGATCGCCCACCCCATCGCCACCCCCGCGGACGTGGAACGTTTGGGCGTGCCGGATGGGGAGGAGGCTGCACCACAGGTCATCGCGGCGGTCAGGCAGGTCGTGGCCGAGTCTCCCGTACCTGTCATCGGTTTTTCCGGCGCCCCGTTCACGCTGGCCAGCTACCTGATCGAAGGACGCCCGTCGCGAGACTTCGCCAGGGTCAAGGCATTCATGTTCACCGAGCCACAGGCCTTCGAGCTCCTGCTCGACAAGCTGGCGAGGACGATGGCCGGGTATCTGCAAGCGCAGGTGGCGGCCGGCGTTCAGGCGGTGCAGGTTTTCGACTCCTGGGTCGGAGCGCTGGCGCCGGAGGACTACGAGTCGCGCGTCGTGAAGCACACTCGAGCCATCTTCGAGTCCCTGGCTCCGCTAGGGGTGCCTCGAATCCACTTCGGCACCGACACCGCGGGATTGCTCGAGCCGATCGCGCAATCCGGTCCCGACGTCGTCTCCCTGGATTGGAGGGTGCCGCTGGACGAGGGCTGGCGGCGAGTCGGCCACACCCGGGCAATCCAGGGCAACCTCGACCCCGCGGTGCTGCTCGGTCCGGCCGATCTCGTCCGCGATCGCGCACGTGACGTGCTGCGGCGCGCGGGCGGGCGCGCGGGCCACATCTTCAACCTCGGACACGGTGTCCTTCCTGACACGACGGTCGCCAATCTCCAGCTGCTCGTTGAGACTGTTCATTCCTGGGTGCCGGCCCATGTCGCGTGAGCCCTCGACCGGGATCCTCTGCATGGCGTATGGCAGCCCGCCCACAGAAGCGGACATCGCCGCCTACTTCACGCATATCCGGGGCGGCCGGCCCCCTTCGCCCGAAGCCCTCGAAGAGCTGACTCAGCGCTACCGGGCGATCCACGGATCCCCGCTCACGGAGATCACGCGAGCCCAGGCGGCGGCTCTTTCTGAGCGAGCTGGGTTGCCCGCATTCGTCGGCATGAAGCATGCGTCGCCCTTCATCGCCGACGGCGCGGCCGAGGCGCGTCGCAATGGCGTCGAACGGCTGGTCGGACTGCCTCTCGCGCCGCACTACGCGCGCATGAGCCTCGGGAGCTACCAGCGCTCGCTGCGGGAGGCATGGGACGGCGAGCTCGTCTTCGTGCCAGGCTTCCATGACCATCCCGCGTTCATCGGCGCCGTGCAGGCCCTGCTGCGTGAGGCACTTGCGGCATCGCGTCCGGATCGACTCTTCTTCACCGCGCACAGCCTTCCGGCGCGAATCCTCGAGGAAGGCGATCCCTATCGCGACCAGCTGCTCGAGAGCTGCCGCCTGGTCGCATCAGGCATGGAGCTGCCGGAATGGGAGTTCGCCTTCCAATCCGCCAGCCACACCGGGGAGCCGTGGCTTGGCCCGGACCTTCTCGACGCGGTTGAGCGGTCGGGCGCGAAAGATGTGCTCGTCTGTCCGATCGGCTTCGTCGCCGATCACCTCGAGATCCTCTATGACCTCGACGTGGAAGCCCAGGCTTTTGCACGCGAGAAAGGTATCCGGATCAGGCGGACGAACTCCTTCAACGCGCGCCCCGAATTCGTGGACGCGCTTGCACAGGTCGTCGGCGATGCCCTGGTGCGCGTCGCCTAGACGGCGGGCGCAATTCGCGCCGCCCTGACATGTTCCAATTGGGCGATGCCCAAGGTGACCTTCGTCGGCGCGGGAAGCGCTGTATTTGCTCGACAGCTGATGACCGACATCCTCGCCATCGAAGGCCTCGACGATGGTGTGTTCGCCCTCGTCGACATCGATGCCGCGAGGCTCGAGCTCGCCAAGCGAATCGCCGAGCGCCTGGTCGAGCTCTCCGGAAAACGCTGGACCGTCGAAGCATCAGCCGATCGGCTCGACGTGCTGAAAGGCACTGACTACGTCATAAACTCGATCGAGGTCGCCGGGCTGAAGAACGTTCGCTTCGATTACGACATCCCACTGCGATACGGCATCGACCAGTGCATCGGCGACACCATCGGCCCTGGCGGGATCTTCAAGGCCCTCCGGACCGGGCCGGCCTGGCTCGAAATAGTCAGCGACGTGCAGCGGGTCGCGCCGGGTGCGGTCGTCTTGAACTACACCAACCCGATGTCGATCCTGACGCTTGCGGCCCTGCGCAGCACCGACCTTTCAGTGGTCGGACTCTGCCACAGCGTCCAGGGGACATCGCGACAGCTGGCCGGGTACCTCGGGATCCCGTACGCCGAGATGGATTGGGATTGCGCGGGGATCAACCACAACGCCTGGTTCACCAAGCTCGAGCGTGAAGGTGTCGACCTGTACCCACTCCTGCGGGAGCGTGCTCGCGATCCGGATGTGTATGAAAAGGACCCCGTTCGATTTGAGGTCATGCTGCACCTCGGCGCGTTCGTCACCGAGTCGAGCGGCCACTTTTCAGAGTACGTGCCCTACTTCCGCAAGCGCCCCGAACTGATCAACAGGTACACGCGGCCTGGATACCTCGGCGAGAGCGGCTTCTACGCCAACAATTGGCCTCGCTGGCGGCGCGAGAACGACGAGCAGAT
>VBGP01000044.1 GCA_005880795.1 Chloroflexota bacterium
GATGTGGGAGGCGGAGCGCGAGAGCATACCGGCTTTCAGCTAGGTCACACGGCCACCTCGCTCTACCAGCCCTCCCGAATCACCGCGACGCTGCGCGATCCCAGGTGCACCAGGCCCGGATGAACGGAGCTGCCGTCGACCAGGTTCACCCCTGCCGTGCTGATCGGGACATCGACGGCCACCTCGCGATGGTTGAGCAGGAAAAGGAACGACTTGCCGCCGGCCGTGCGCCGCACCGCCTCCACGCCGCTGGGCGCGTCGGCAGAAGCTTCGACGCTCGCGGAGGCACAGGCCATCTCGAGAAGCCGGGCCATGGTCTTGGGGT
>VBGP01000087.1 GCA_005880795.1 Chloroflexota bacterium
TTGGACGAGAAAGGCCGCCGTCCGGTGGTCGCCTCGAAGATGACCGCGGCGAGCGAGTAGACGTCAGCCCGCCCGTCGACCTCGCGACCCACGAGCCTTTCCGGGGCGACGTAATCGGGGGCGACGGCTCCGCTTGCGCCGGGGCCGTTGTTGAACGACGCTACGGTGCCCAACCCGAAACCGGTGAGCATGGTGCGGCCGTCTTCGGCGAGCAGGATGTTGGCCGGCTTCACGTCGCGGTGCACCGTGGCCCGCGAGTGTGCGTAATCGAGCGCGCTCGCGATGGGCCGCAGCAGCGCGATGACGCCGAGTGGCTCGTAGCGCTGGCCGTCCCCAAACCAACTCTCGAGGGTGCCGCCCGCGACGAGCTCGGTGACCATGTACGGAGATTCGCCCTCATAGGCGAGCTCGTAGAGACGGGGGATGGCCTCGTGCTCGAGCGCGGTGTACGAGCGCAGCTCGAGCAGGAAGCGGCGGGAAAAGCTCACATCGCGCGCGACGCCGGTCCCGATGGTGCGCAGGGCCACGCGGCGGTGCAGCCGTGGATGTTCCGCCTCGTAGACGGAGCCCAGGCTGTCTGTGTCGAGCTCGCGCAGAAGGCGGTAACCGCCGACGCTTTGATGCCCGTTCGACTCGCCCTTGGGTCGTGAGCCGTTCTCGGGCGGGGCTTCCTGTCCCACGAAACTTGAACTTTAGGCCACCCATCTAGCTTTCGGTGTAGGAAGCGAACGGAAATTCGTGATTGAGGAAAAGGTGGGCGGTCCTTGCGGACCGCCCAATTCAGGTTTCGAATCGGCGGAGCTACGGGACTCGCGTCACCTGGATCTGGATCTCGCCGGTGGTCGCCGGAGAGAACACGGCAGGCACGAGGTAGTTGCCGTTGTAATGACCGGCCTTGGCGGGGACCAGATCGAACGGCGTGCTAAAGATGCAAGCGCTCGGGTTGGATCCCGGCGTGTTCTTTTGGGATCCCGCGAGGACGTAGAAATCGAGCGGCACGCCGAAGGCCGAGCCAATCCCAGGGAATGGTTCACCCCACGAAGTGATGTCGATGTGCGCAGCGCAGTTCGCCTTTCCGCTTGGAGAGTGGAAGTACGCCGAGTACTGGCAGTCACCCGCGTTGCCGCTGGTCGGCGCCGCGCGATCGGCAGCTCCAGAGAGTTCGCACCAACCCCAGAACCCAAAACCAAACCCAGATCCGGGCAGCTCCCCTGTTGCGGCAAAGGTCAACTGCCAGTTCGCGGGTCCGCCACCATACGCAGCCGCGTTTAACGGTGACATCGCGGCGATCGCTGCGAGGACGGAGAACAGGACAAGGATTCGTTTGAGCATGCTTCCACTCCCAGTCTTAAGCGGGGCTAACGAGGCGGGCTGAATATGAACCCCTCCGGTCGATCCGTCAAGGGTGGTGTCGGCGAGAGGATTTGAACCTCCACGCCCTTTCGGGCACCAGCTCCTAAGGCTGGCGCGTCTGCCGTTCCGCCACGCCGACTACGGAAACGATATAGCTCCCTTGACGCCTCTCCGCGGGATGAAGTTCTCGATCTCGACCGGCTCGATCCTGTCCGCGGTCTCGAAGCCGAAGATCCGGGAGAGGAAGTACAGCTCCCCCTCAAACGTCCGGCGGATGTTCTTGTCCTGCCGGAAACCGTGCTGCTCCCCCTCGTAAGCGACGTACGCGTACGGCAGCTTCTTCTGCTTGCAGACCGCGACGAAAGTCTCGGCCTGGCTGGGCGGGACGACCTTGTCCTCGAGTCCCTGGAACAGGATCACGGGCGCCGATATCTGATCGGCGAAGTAGATCGCGGATCGATCCCTGTAGACATCAGCTCGCTCGGGATATGGACCGATCAGCGTGTCGCAGTAGTGCGACTCGAACTTGTGCGTCTCCTTGATGAACAGCTCCAGGTCGCCGATGCCGAACTGGCTCGACCCCGCGTTGTAGAAGTCGCGCTTGGTGAGCGAGAGCAAAACCGTGTAGCCGCCGGCCGATCCTCCGCTGATCGCCACGCGGTCGGGATCGACCAGGCCCTGGTCCACGAGAAAGCGCGCGGCGTTGATGCAGTCGTCGACGTCGACCACGCCCCACTGGCCATTGAGCCGCAAGCGATACGCGCGTCCGTAGCCGAACGAGCCGCCGTAGTTGACGTCGGCGATCGCGATGCCGCGGCTGGTCCAGTACTGGTACTCGAAGGGATAGGTGGGGCCGGCCGAACCAGTCGGTCCCCCATGGCACAGGACGAGCAGCGGTGGCTTGTCGCCTGCAGCCGCCTCGAAGTCGTGGTTGCGAGGCGGGTAGTAGAAAGCGTGCGCGGTCAAACCGTGCTCGGTCGGAAACTCGATCGGCTTGGGGATGCTGAAGTAACCAGGGTCGATGTGAGCCGGGTTGGCGACCTTCACCACCTCCTGCGCCGCCGTGTCGAGGTCGACCACCAGCACGCGCTCGGCCAGCGTCGCCGAGCTGGCGTACATCGCAGCTTTTCGCCCCGAGACCTGCACGTTGAAGAGCGTCGTGTACAGCAGCTCGATGGGATGCAGACGGCCGGTGTTGAGGTCGATCCGGCCGAGCTTGGAGCCGCTCCTCTCCGCATAGATGCAAACGAGCTCGTCCGGACCGCTGAAGTCGTAGAAGCGCATGCCGAAGACCCACTGCGGCGAGCCGAACTCCGCGGCGCGGTGGCACACCGGCTCGTCGCCCTCACCGCGGGACCGGTATAGATTCCACCAGTCGGCGCGGTCGGAGACGAAGTACAGCTCGCCGCCCGGCGACCATTCCGGCTGAAGGACGGATTCGGTCAGGCCGCCCGCGATCTTGCGCGACGACCTGACGTTGCCGTCGCCGTCCAGCTCCCCGATCCACACCTCGCTGCCGTCCCAGGGCATGTTCGGGTGGTTCCAGGTCTGCCAGGCGATGCGGCCGCCGTCCGGGCTCAGCTTGGGCGACGAGTAGAAGTCATTGCCCGCGGCGACGGTGATCGGCTCGCGCTTGCCCTGCACGTCGATCGCCACGATGGTGTTGACGGCCTCAGGCGCGCCGGTGGTGTGGTCCTCGCGCACGGCGAAGACGCGACCTCGGCGCGCGTCGATGAGCATGTCGGAGTGGCGGATGTCCTTGGCCGGCGTGATCGGCTGCGGCGCACCGTCGCGGTCCTGCCGGTACAGACGCTGGTCCACATAGTTGGTGAAGAAGACCGTTCCATCCTTGACCGCGAAATGGCCGCCACCGTACTCATGCACCCGGGTGCGGGCGTTGAACCCCTGCGGCGTGACGTCGCTGGTGGCGCCGTCGGCGGCGCGCCGGCACACCACGATCCGCCCACCCTCGTACGGACGCAGCTCGGACCAGTACAGGTCGCCGCCGTCCCAGCGCAGCATCTGGTTGCGCATCTGGACGGTGCCCTTGAGCAGGAGATCGGGCAAGATGGGCGAGGCCCAGGAACCGTACTGCGATGTTTTGCGGTTCACCGGACTACTATGCCGCGAAGAGCATGAGAAACGCGTTGCTGGTGGTGGACGTCCAGATGGATTTCGTCGAGGGCGGAAGTCTCCCCGTGCAGGGCGGGCTCCAGACGGCGGCGATGATCGCCCGGCATCTTCGCCACTTCAAGCCCGAGTACCAGTTCGTGGTCGCGTCCCGCGACTACCACGAATCGGCCCCGGACCACATCTCGGACACGCCTGACTACATCAACACGTGGCCGCCGCACTGCATGGTCGGCACCCCGGGCGCGGCATTCGTGCCGTCGATCCAGAACCTCGTGCGCGAGAAGTACATCGAGACCGTGGTCACCAAGGGGCGCAACGCCGCGGCGTACTCGGCGTTCGATGCTTTCGACGTGCGCGGGCACCGCCTGATCGACGTCATGAAAGAGAACCGGGTCGACCATATCGACGTGTGCGGGATCGCCACCGACTACTGCGTCCGAGCGAGCGCGCTCGACGCGCGAAAGGCCGAGTTCCAGGTCCGAGTCCTGGTCAACCTGTGCGCCGCGGTGAACGAGGCGACCGGCCAGCAGGCCCTCGAGGAGATGAAGGCGGCCGGCATCCAGCTCCAGGCGGCAACGGCCCCCTAGCCCCTCCGGCCCAGCGTGTAGCGCCTATCGCGCATGCGCTGCGCCATCGAAGTAGCTCTGCGCCTTGTCCCAGGCCATCCGGGCGACCATCCGCCCAGCGCTCCGACCATCCAGGTCTCCCTGCTCGAAGTGGATTCCGCCGAACCGCCGTGAGATGCCGGCCTGATCCGCCGCCTGGCTGAAGGTCGCCCAGCTCAGGGTCAGGTCTCGTGCAGGCGTTGTTCCCGGCTCAGTCCTCGAGCTTCCCGCCGGCAACGTGACCGACGAACCGAACCTGTCGCTGTTGGTAAACAGTCTCAAGATCTCGGCGCCTGCGGCGCTGAACGTGCTGTGCCCCGAGCTGTACTCAGGAAACGGCGGCGTCGGGAAAGTCGTGGGTTGGTAGGGGAACCAGTCCTCGCCCGAGATAAGCCGAGTCCCGCGATGGGGGCCTGCCCAGGCGACCACCTTCTGTCCCTGGAAGAGGTAGCGCAGCGCGGTGATTGGGCGGACGGACGCAAACGCTCGCTTGCCATCCCAGCAGCAGATGCTCGCGTCGAAGATTGCGTTGGTGAGCGCGAAGAAGAGCTTGACGTCGGCATCGACGCCGCGCTCGGCGGCCCCGTGATGGTCGCGCCGCGCGATGAACTGCGCAAACAGATCCCAGTGACCGGGGGGCAATTCGGAGTTAGGTCCGTCAGCCCAGTATTCGGCGATCATCTTGTGGTCGTCCGTCAGACCGGCACTGAGCGCGAGCAATGCCTGGGCCTGCGCCAGATATTCGGTCGAGCCAAATTTGGCCGGTCCATTGACTGATCGCAACTGCGACGCCGACGAAAGCGCAAAGGGCACAACGTTTTGCCATTGAGCGCCGACGAAGTTCGGCGTCACCAAGTTTCCATATTTGTCGACATAACGAAGTTGCTGCCAGGCATTGGGGTCGTGCACGCTCCGCGGGTCGAACGGGAGCCTTATATCCATCGGGTCGTTAGGGGACTTAAAGCCCGTGTAATCGGTGTAGCCGCCGAGCTGGTTCGCGCCATCACCATGCCGGAACTGAAGAACTGCGGCGGCGGCCACGTTTCCAACCCCAGCCGGTGTGTCGAGACCGGTGCTGTTGTTTTGTGGATCAAGGCCCAGGCTCTGCATGAGCGGGTCGAAGACCGTGGACGTGCTGCCCGGGAAGAGATCTACCGCGGCGCTGTAGGCGGCATAGCTGATGGCGATCTTCTTATTGGCAAGGCTCCGCTCACGGGGCGGGCGCCGAAGCGATGCCCCGAGTCGAGTCCCAACCGCACGCTCCTCGTATGCCGCCCACGCGTCGAAGGCGGCGGTATGGACGATGGCCAGCGCGCGCGCGACCATCGGTGGCCCGAGCTTCGAGTCGCGAACGCCCTGCAGCGCAGCTTGGTTCCAACGCACGACGATGCTTTCGGCTGAATGCGTGACCTCGCGGAAAAATCCCGAGAGTGACACAGGCTGTATCAACAGGGTTGCCGTACCAATGCCGGCGCGCACGAGGAATTGGCGGCGCGACAGCTCTCCGGTTGCTGGGGGCCGCTTTGGGCGGCCCCCAACGTCCATGCGACTCAGCGGAGCTGGAAATGGCCGGTCAGCATGTTCTCAACCGGCATTGCCCCGACTTTGAGGACGGTGAGCTGGAATTGCTGCGTAGTGGCGTTGGCCCAGACCTCGATGTCGACCGCCTGCTTAGTGTTGCCATCCATGATCAGGAAGCCTGGGCCCGAGAAGGAGACCGTGGTGCCGGTCACGCTGGCGGCTGTCGGATGCGCCTCCACCTTCATCAAGTGCTCTAGCCCGAATGCCCCGAGCACAAAGGCCGAACGTCCCGCCATGAGGCAGTTGAAGCTGCCTGACGCCGCCCCGCCGCTCTCGATGGTCACGTTGAATGCAACTTGAGAGATCGTTGCAGTGCCACCGCCGCTGAGGTGGAAGCCGGCGCCCGCAGAGACCGGCGCGGCGGCCAGGGCGAATAGGCTGAGCACGACGCCCAGGCTGAGCGCCCCCTGGAGAGTTACCCGCTGCTTGCGCCCGTATGCATCGGCTGCTCCCATCTTGTTCTCTCCTCTAGGACGGTGCGCCGATGGTAAACAGCGTGGCTCCCACCCCTATCTGAGTGAAAGTCTTGCCGTCGACGGTGAGTACGAATCCCTCCGCCCCCCCAGTGAACCGGCCCGGGCCCGGCAGGTCGCAGTAGATCTTCAGCCTGGCCCCGACCCTTTGATTATTCGCTGGGATGAGGTCGATATCCATATCTGCGATGCCCGATGTGCCCAGCCCAAGCGGGGTGCCAACAGTGTTGAAGCTGTGCAGCCTACCCGCCTTCCAGACACCGGTGGCGATGACGACCGGGACGCCTGTGCTGACGTCGAAGTGGATGAACGTGCCACCGCCGGTCGCCTCCGAGTTGGTCATCAGCCCGTCTCCGGCCAGGATCACCCGCTCCGTCCCCATCCCGCCGGCAGCTACCAGATTGAAGCTGATCCGGTCGCTCGCCAGGACGGGAGTGGCGAGCAGTTCGCCAAGGGCCGGTAAGGCCGCAAGGGCGGCCGAGCCAATCCCAGCCTTCTTGAGAAACTCCCTCCTGCTGGTCCTAGATGTAAGTCTCCGTTTCTCCATTGTTTCCTCCTCGCGACTCGCGTGCGGTTGGTTACCAACGGCTTTAATGCGTTCTACTGCAGTCTGAGGACGCAGTCAATGGGCGAAACGTCGCGTTTCCGACCCATCGGCGGCTAGCGCTTCCTCGTCGCGGTCTTCCGTGAGCCGCCCTCCGGCACGTACTTGAACGAAACGTTGAGCTTCACCCGATAGCTCGAAACCTTGCCGTTCTCGATCGTCAAATCCTGCTCCACGACCTCAGCGACGCGAAGGTCTCGCAGCGTCTTCGAGGCTGTCTCCACGGCGACCTTCGCCGCCGCCTCCCAAGACTGGCTGCTGGTCCCAATCAGCTCCGTCACCCGATAGACGCTGTCGGCCATCACAAACTCCTTTGAACGCCCCTCTCCCTGACCCTCTCCCCTGTGGGGAGAGGGGAACCACGCTATTGTCGCGCAGCCAGCAGCGCTTCGAGCTTGTGCAGCTCGCTCTCGCGGCCCATGGTCGCGAGCTGGGTCCATCGCTCGTCGTGCATCGCGTCGAAGGTCAGTACGACACGCACGCCGTCTTCGACCTCGTGCAGCTCGATGAGCGTCTCGACTCTGTACGGCTCGACGCCCGGGATGAAATCGGCCACGTCGTCATAGGCCAGGCGGCGCGGCGGGTCGACCTCCCTGTACGTGAGCTTGTGCTCGGTCATCAGAGGCATGCCCGCTTGCGCCATGAACTCGATCTGGTCCGGGCCGGTCGCGCTCATCGCGTAAGACAGTTCGCCGCCGGGCCGGAGGTCCAGGTCGCGCACCGCGACGCTGAAACCATCCGGACCCCACCACGATTCGATTCCTTCTTTCGTCGTCCACAGCTCCCAAACCTCATCGATCGAGGCGCGGAAAGTGCGCTCGACGGTCAGCTTGGGCCGGTCGATCACCCGACGCGTGTGCCCCGGTAAGCGCGCTGCAGCTCGGCGACATCCATCTTCTTCATCTTGAGCATGGCCGCCAGCGCGGCTTGCGAGTCGCCGTGCTCCGAGTCACCCAGCACCTGGGCCAGGAGCTCGGGCACGATCTGCCAGGAGAGGCCGAAGCGGTCCTTGCACCAGCCGCACGGACCTTCCTCCCCGCCGTTAGCGGTCAAAGCGTTCCAGTACTTGTCCACCTCCGCCTGGTCCTTGCACGTGACCATCAGCGAGAAGCCTTCAGTGAACTTGAACGTCGGGCCGCCGTCGAACGCGAGGTACTCGCGTCCATCGAGCTGAAACGTCGCGCCAAGCACCTGGCCCTTGGTGACCGGTCCGTTGTCGGCCTCGGCGCGCTGGATGCTCAGCACCTTCGAGTTGGGAAACAGCGAAACGTAGAAGTTGATCGCTTCCTCGGCATGGTCGGCATAGACGATGCACGGCTTGATCATCGTGATTTCTCCTTCCTATTTTTGTCGCGCCTGCGCTTTTCGAGCGCGGCGCCAAACCTGTCGAGACGCCCCTCCCAGATCGCACGGTACCCCGTGACAAACTCGGAAAGCTCGCGGAACGGCTCCGGACGCAGGGCGTAGAGCCTGCGCCGGCCTTCGGGCCGGACGGTTACGAAATCGGCGTCCTGCAGGATCGCCAACTGCCGCGACACGCCGGGCTGGCCGATGTCGACGACCTGGACCAGCTCGTTGACGGATCGCTCGCCCGCGCGCAAAGCGTCGACGATCCGTCTGCGGGTCGGGTCGGCCAGGACCTGAAACACGTCGGGCACATCGACATATTACTCTAGCAACATATCTCGTGTCAACGATATTTAGTTGGGGTCCTCCCCATTCATGGGGAGGTGGCTCTTCCCCGCTCGCGGGGAAGTACCGCCGAAGGCGGGGATGGGGCTGGCGCCGGAGGGGCTGACCCGCGCAGGTCCGGGAGGATCTCTGCGATTTTCTCCGCCAGATCCACCGGATGATCCCCGCGCAGGTAGATGACCTGCTCGGTCACGCCGAGCTCGAGGTACCTGCCCGACAGCTCCACCAGCTCGTTGCGATCCTTGCCATCCCATCCGTACTGCAGCGAGCGCCGGACGTCGGACGGGTTGCGCCCGACGGCCTGGCAGGTCTCGTCGAACTTGCGGACCAGGGGAGCGACGAACTCGACGTCGCCGCCCGAGATGTTCCACACGTCGGCGTGGCGCGCCGTCAGCCGGAGCGTGGTCTCGCCCTGGGCGCCGATCCACAGCGGCGGATACGGCTTCTGGATCGGTTTGGGATTGGAGATCGCGTCGGTCATCTTGTAATAGCGGCCGTCAAAGTTGGTGCGCTCTTCGGTGAACAGCGACTTGATGATCTGCAGCGACTCGCTGAAGCGGCCCACGCGGTGGTCGAGCCCCTCGATGCCGTACATGGAGTGCTCGATCTCCGCCCACGCCGCACCGATGCCGAACTCGAGCCTGCCGCCCGAGAGGTGGTCGACCGTCACGGCCAGCTTGGCCAGAAGCGCGGGGTTGCGATACGTGTTTCCCGTCACCAGGCACCCGATGCGCACCCGCTTGGTCGCCTCGGCCATCGCGGCCTGCAGCGCCCAGCCCTCGTAGATGGGCTTGTCGGGACCGGCCGGACCGATCGACGCGAGGTGGTCGAAGTCCCAGAGGTGGTCGAAGCCTCCCTCGTCGGCGATGCGCCAGACGGCGCGCAGCTGGTCGATCGTGATCGACTGACCTGATGCCTTCAGCCCGAAACGAAGTGGATGGTTCATGAGTGAAACTTGAGCCGGCTCACGCGAATCGGGAACGGGTAACGCCTGGAGAACTCTTCCGGCGTCCAACCGAAGCCCTTGAGGTCGGATCGGTACTTCCGCACATAAGCGGGCACCTTGTACGCCGGCGGTTGAGACTTCGCGATGGTCGCGTGGCCCGACGCGCGGACGACCTCGTTGCCCGACTCGTCGGTGTTGAGGTGAACCTGGACCTGGGGGTTGGCCCGGATGTGCCGCACCTTGGTCCCGGGCTGCGCATATATAAGGAAGGACTTGCCGTCCCACAGGAACCAGACCGGCACGGCTTGTGGCCGGCGGTCCGGGCCGGCCGTGACCAGCCAGACCACCGGCTCCTTCTTCAGCTTCGACTCGACTTCGCGGCTCGGCACAGCTTCTAGGTTAGAAGGCGAAGCACTCCATCAGGTTGCCGATGCTCGGGTTGGCGTCCCGCGGCGGCGCCGGCGGACCGACCGAACCGGTGGCGGCTTCGTAGTTGCCCCCACTCGGCGTCCCTGAATCGAAGAGGTGGTTCGCCGCCGCGAGCGTTGGCAGGCTGTAGACGGCCTCGATGAACTTGAGCGTCGAGGTGTGCTCGTAAACGGTGGGCTCGAGGTGCGCGGGTTTTGCAAACGGCGAGATGACCCACGTCGGGACCCGGATGCCCAGCCCGAATGCGTCGACCTGCGGCGGCCGGACGTGGTCGAAGTAGCCGCCCGCCTCGTCGTAGGTGTGGATGTAAGCCGAGGTCGCCCAGGACGACGAGTTGCGCAGCCCATCGACCAGCTCCTGGACGATGCCCATCCCGACCGAGATGTCCGCGGGCGGATGCTCGTCCCAGCCGCGCGCGAAGCTGGGGATTATCCACGAGACGTTGGGCAGCGTGCCCTGGTTGAGGTCGGTGAAAAAGTCCTGCTTGCTGGCGTGAGCGCGCATGTCGTGCGCAAATCGCTTCCAGAAAAAGAAAACGTTGTCGGTGTTGCCGAATGGAACGCTGTCCATCCCGATGTTGTAGACCTTCCAGCTCACGTGGGCGTCCTCGAGCAGGTCGAGGATGATCGGATCCCGCCGGAGGTGCCGGCCGCGGTGTAGAAGCGGTTCGGCCACGTCGGACCGAGCTGCGAGCAGAAGTAGTTAGTGCAGAGGGTCGAGGTGTCGTGGAGGCTGTAGTAGAAGGGCAGGTCGCCCGCGGTGTAGTAGCCCATGCAGTTGATGCCGTCGGTCGTGTAGAACCCGTCCATCGCGCCGCGGTCGTACTCCGCGTGGGTGGCGGACCAGTTGTGGCCGATGTCGGGCGTCGTGAGGCTGGTGAAGTGATACGGCGCGACGGTCCCGCCGCTCCCGTTTGGCTGCGTGTAGCCCGGGGGCACGCCGGCCTTGCCGGCGAATGACGCGAATCCGTAGTAGTGATCGAAGGAGCGGTTCTCCTGCAGGTCGACGATGACGTGCTGGAGCGGGTTGCGGCCCTTCAGGAAGCTCGCGGCCGCGCCAGGCACGACCGGCGTGACCAGGCTCGCGAGTCCCAGCGCGCCGGCGCCTTTGAGGAAAGTGCGACGATCGAATCGCGACATCTCTTCACCCCCGAATTGGTTTGGCCGTCAAGAGTTGAGGGCAAATTAGCACTGTGAAGACAAAGACGGAAACCGACTGGAAGCGCGACCTCACGCCGACCCAGTACCACGTACTGCGCGAGAAGGGGACGGAGCGTCCTTTCACCGGCGAGTACTGGGACACCAAGACCCCGGGCGCGTATCTGTGCGCGGGCTGCGGCGCAAAGCTGTTCGAGTCGGAGACCAAGTTCGACGCCCACTGCGGCTGGCCGAGCTTCTACGCCCCGGCCGAGGGCGCGCCGATCGAAGAGACGACCGACAAGTCGCTCTTCATGACCCGAACCGAGGTGACGTGCGCAAACTGCGGCGGGCACCTGGGCCACGTCTTCGACGACGGCCCCCAACCCACCGGCCTGCGCTACTGCATCAACAGCGCCTCAATAAAACTAGACCCCAAATAGACATCACGGGATAGTTGCTCCTCCCCATTTATGGGGAGGTGGCGGCGGAGCCGCCGGAGGGGCTGAATGGAACCCGACCGTAGCGTCGCGTAAAGCGGAGATGCTCATCCCCATTCACGGGGAGATGGTGGTTTTGCTCCTCCCCATTCATGGGGAGGTGGCGGCGGAGCCGACGGAGGGGCTGAATGAAACCCGAACGCAGCGTCGCGTGAATCGGACCTTGGTCCTCCCCTTACGGGGAGGTGATTGGTTGCTCCTCCCCATTTATGGGGAGGTGGCGCGAAGCGCCGGAGGGGCTGAATGAAACCGGAACGTAACGTCGCGTAAACCCAAGCTTCTCCCGTTCAGCGAGCTCAGCACGAATCGAGTCAATGACGTTGACGACCTCCTCATCGACGTCACGGACAGGGAACCGAATGACTCGATAACCTTCGGCCTCCAGCCACGCCTGGCGGCGAATGTCATATGACGCCCGCTCATCGGCATGGCTCGGACCATTGATCTCAACCACCAACTTCGCAGCGGGGCAGTAGAAGTCGACGTAGTACTGGCTGCTGGCGCCGGAACTTCCAACCGTCCAATTTCCTGCCTCGCAAGCGAACCCAGACCTGCAGTTCGGTGCCGGACATCGACGTTCGTAGGCGGCGCGACGAAGCCGTCCGGTGAGAGCGCATTCGTCGAACGATGGCTCGCTGCTGTTCCACCGTCTACTCACGCTGTTAAGGGTTTGTTTCAGCCCCTCCGTCGGCCTCGCCGACACCTCCCCATAAATGGGGAGGAGCAACTTCGTGGCTTCACACCCCGATGGGTTCGCGGACCAGGAGGATCGTCGTCCGGCCGGGCATGAAGTCCCGCTCCAGGATCAGCGTCCGGGTGATCTTCGTCCCCACGCCCATCTGCTCGCGCAGCCTCGCGTCCTCGTAAGGAAACACGTACTCCTGGATGCGCCGGAAAGCGGCGTCGAGGTCGGGCACGATTTTCTGACTCCCGACGACCAGGATCAGGTGACCCGCGCCGGAGGCGATCGGCCCGATCTGGCTTCCGCTGGCCGACGTGATCACGAGCTGCCCCGCCTGGGTGACGGCATGGGCGCTGCCGAGCATGATGTCCGGCGCGGCGCCGGCCTTCCGCATCTCGTCGCGCTGCGTGTTCCGGTCCATCTTCATCGTGCGCCGGCGGACAAAGTCGTAGGCCTCGTTGTCCATCAGCTCCTGGAAGAGTCCCGCGTCCTCGAGGGTCTTCGACTTGCCCGAGTGCACGACCGCGCCTTCGGGGATCCGCTTCAGCACCTCCGCCTTGGCCTCCGCCCCATCCCGCACGATCACGACCTCGAAGTTGCGCTCCCGCAGCTTCTCAGCCAGCCCTTCCAGCTCCGCCTCTGAGGCGGGCGCCGCAAAATCAACAGCACTCATCGCCATCTACCCTTCTCCTTACAATAATTGCGTCAACAACTATAGAAGGAACAAGATTGCCCACTGGAAGTATTCCAACTAGCGTGAGCGACCTGAAGGTCAAGCCCGATGCAGCAAGCCAGGAACAGGTTTCGACCTGGATCAACTTCCACCAGACCGGCCGCGTCATCCAGTCGCGCCTCGAGGAGCGCCTGCACAAGGCGACCGACCTGTCCTGGGCCGAGTTCGAGCTCCTGATGCGACTCCGGATCGCGGCCGACCACCCGCTCCAGATGAGCGAGATCGCGGCTCAGCTGGTGGGCAGCCCAAGCGGCACGACGCGTATCGCCGACCGCCTGGAGCGCGACGGCCTGATCGCCCGTGACACGCCTCGCGAGAACCGTCGCATCGTCCGGGTTCAGCTCACCGACCGCGGCCGCGAGGTGCTGGCCGGCGCGGACGAGATCTTCCGGACCACTCTGCAGGAGTCCTTCGGCGAGCACCTCACCAAGACCGAGGTGACCGAGCTGCGCGCCCTGCTGCGCAAGCTGCTGGAACGCAACGGCGCCTGGCAGGACGCGCGCTGCGCCCCGCTCTGATTACGTGACCCTGGTCCGGTAGTGGAGGTGGAGCGCCCCGCCCGTAAATCGGCGCTCGTCCACCAGCTCGAGCTCGAGGAGGACGCCGTCCGGTAGGGCGCGATTGCCCCCTCCCACGATCACCGGCACGACGAACAGGTGAAATTCATCGACCAGGCCGGCCCGCATCGCCTCCGCCGCCAGGTGCGGCCCGCCAACGCTGACGTCTTGCTTCGCTGCGGCCTTCATCCCGCGCACCTGCTCCGGGTCGAAGTCGCGCTCAACCCGCGTCCGCGCGGTAGACGCGCGTTCCAGCGTCCTCGAGTAAACGACCTTGTCGGCGCCCCGCCAGATCGCCGTGAAGTCCTGAATGACCGAAGGCTGGGAGTCCAGGCCCGGCGGATCCTCCCAGTAGCGAAGCGTCTCGTACATCCGCCGCCCGAGGAGAAATGTACCGATGGGCCGCGAGAGGTCGTTGACGAACCGGTGCACCTCCTCGTCCGGCGCGGCCCAGTCGAAGTTGCCTCGCTCGTCGGCCACGTAGCCGTCGAGCGACATGATCGGCGCGTAGATCAGGCTGGCGATTGGCGCGCCTCCAGCATCTTCCTGACGATCGGGCTCGGCACCTTGGGCTGCCAGGCCTTGTATGCCTCGCGCATGGGCACCGGCCACTCGACATCGAGGTCGACCCTCGTCCCGAATGCAGAAGCGCCGGCCAGCACCCGCAGCGCCAGCTCCAGAACGCTGCGCTGCATCACCCGATCGTTCGGCATTCCAAATGCGTGGCCGAATGGAAACTCGACCCCGACGATCCTCGGCGCGCGCCTCTCCTCAGCCACCGCCGGCATCATCGTCACGACCACGGTTGGGATCACCGCCGCCTCGATCCATCGTGCCAGCACGGGCACGTTCGAGCAGCAATCGGGTCAAGCCGGCGCAAGCAGCAGCGCGTCGGCACCCTGCTCGCGAAGGTGCGCGACGATCTCCGGCGCCGTCGTGTCGCGCCAGTCGCGAAGGCCACGGTCCTGGTAGCCCATCACCGCGACGTGGTCGGCCACCGATCCCCCAACCACCCCTTCGCGCGCCAGATCCTCGAGCAGGTGCATCGGCAGCGCGATCTCGGGATCGGCCAGCAGGTCCTCGTCATTTATATGTAGGTGTGCGACCGCGAGGTCTCCACGCTGCGCGGAGGACGGGATCGCGCGCCACGTCGGGTCGCCCCACTCCTCGTGCACCTGCTCGCGCTCGACGTCAAAGGTTTGCTGGCTGCTTTTCAGGTAGAGGCCGGCCGACGTAAGCAGGGCGAGCCGCGATTCCGACAGCCGCTTCTCGAACGGCGCCCAGACGGGCCCTTCTTCACCAGGGAACGGGCCACGCCCCTCATATAAAGGACGGAAGCTTCGCGGCAGGAACCGGTAGCTGTCGACGATCACATGAAAAGTGTGGCATTGACTGATTACCCGATTGGTGACATGGTCGCGGTGATTCCGTAAATGCCCCAGATGCTGGGCGATCACCAGGAGGTGACGCAATGGTCAAATTGACCGTTCTGTACGACCAACCCGCAGATCCCGCCGCGTTCGAGAAGTACTACCTCGAGACCCACATCCCTGAGCACGGACAGCAGATTCCGAACGTGATCAAGCTCGAGGCCAACAAGGCCGTGGGCGATAATCCGCCCTTCTACCGCTCGGCCGACCTCTACTTCGAGAACATGGCGTCGTTCCAAGCCGCGCTGGCGCATCCAATCGGCCAGGCCGCCGTCGCCGACCTGGACAACTTCGCGAAGGACCGCTACAAGATCCTGATCACCGAGATGCAGCCGATCAAGTCACTCGCCACCGTGAAGGCGTAGCGCCTAGAGCAGCTCGCCTTTCAGCACCGGCATCACCGAGCCGCCCACCTCGATGCGGCTCGGGATGTCGGCCGACTCGCCCTAGATCAGCTCTATTGGGACGCCTCGCGGATCCGGCTGAATGCCGATGCCATTATCTCCACCTCGCGTTGTGAAAGGTGGGCCAGGAATCGCTCATTGATGCCTCGAGCGTAGACGGGCCACGCTCGGCGCAAAGCGTCTCGACCCGCATGGGTCAAAGTTGCAAACGCTCCTCTTCGGTCGTCATCCGCCGTCTCCCGCAGCACGAGCTTTGCGGTCTCGAGCTTGTCGATCAGGCGCGTCGCACCACTCCGCGTCAGCACCAGGTGATCGGCAAGCGCGCTCATTCGGATCCTGTGTCCAGGCGCCGCTTGGATCGCCAGCAGCACGTCGTACCAGATGAGCGGGACCAGGCCATGCTCATCCAGGTCACGCTCGATCTTTGAGATGACCGCCGCGTGCGCCCGGAGGAAGCTCCGCCACGCGTCCAGACCCCCATCGGCGACTCGTTTCGACACCGATGGAATGGTGACAGCAACCCGATGGTTAGATAGTTGCAAACTGCAATTATCTTAACGGAGGTTGGGCAATGGCGGTCGGCAGCATGGAACTCGTTCGGGTCGTCAACGGGCGGCTCGTTCCCGCGGCGGGCGTATGGGAATTTGACCCTGGCCACACAGAGGCCGCCTTCGAAGGTCGGCACCTGATGGTGACCAGGATTCGAGGTCGGTTCACGAGGATCGAAGGCCGGTTGTTGATGGCGGACCTACCAGAAGAATCTGTCGCCGAGTTGAAAATCGATTCCGCCAGCGTCGATTCCGGCTTCAGGGACCGTGACGACCATCTCAAGAGCTCGGACTGGTTCGACGTCGAGCGCTACCCGACCATCGTCTTCCGGAGCGGTGAGCTCAACCACGTTACGGGCAACCACTGGAAGGCCAAAGGCGAGCTGACGATCAAAGCCATCACTCGACCCATCGAGCTTGACGTCGAGTTCGCAGGTGCGGTCACCGATCCGTGGGGCAACTCAAAGATCGGCGCGGTTGTGACCGCAACCGTGGATCGCCACGCGTGGGATCTCAGGTGGAACATGCCTCTCGACGCCGGCGGCGTCGTCGTCGGGACGCCGATTCAGCTGACGGTGAATGTCGAGGCGGTGTTCAGAGGAGCTCTCCCCTGAGCACCGGCATCACCGAGCCGCCGACCTCGATGCGGCTCGGGATGTCGGCCGACTCGCCGTAGTCCAGCTCGATCTGGACGAAGCTCTGCCGCCCCATCTTGGTCCCCTGCTCGCTGACGATCGACACCGTCGGCGCGCGCTTCACCAGCCCGTACTTGACCGCGAATCCGCCCAGCGGCCCGCTGGCTCCGCCGGTCGCCGGATCCTCAGCAATGTCAGGAGAAAACATTCGGCTGTAGAGACGGCCCGCGCCGACCGCCGCGAACATGAATACGCCGTGGGCATGCTTGCCGAGCAGTTTTTCCAGCCGCGATCTGTCGGACACCGCCTGGTCCACGACATGCGAGCTGCGCAGCGCAACGAAGAGAAACGGAACGCCCGTGGTCGCGACCTGCGCAGGGACGTCGTCGACGATGTCGGACTGCGCAACTCCGATTGCCTCCGCGACAGTGGCGTGGGGAAAAACGTCGCCGAAGCTGAGCTCGGGATGTGTCATCCAGAAGACAAGGCGGCCGCCTTCCTTGACCCCGCGCACCGCGATCGGGCCGACTCCCTCCTCGAGCGTGAACTCGAGCGCGCCACCCGGGACCAATCCCTCGTTCGCAAGCACCCAGGCGGTGCCGATGGTGGGATGGCCCGCGAACTTCAGCTCGCCGGCGGGCGTGAAGATGCGGACCTTCGCGGCGTTCGCCGGATCTTCAGGCGGCAGGATGAAGGTCGTCTCCGAAAAGTTCATCTCGCGCGCGATGCGCTGCATGTGGTCGGTCGAAATCTCACGACCGTCGAGCACGACCGCCAGCTGATTTCCAGCCAGCGCCTTTTCCGTGAAGACATCAACGATGCGAATCTGGTGGGTCCTCCCCATTTATGGGGAGGTGGCGCGAAGCGCCGGAGGGGCTGATCCAAGCCCGATCAAGCAAGTGGTGGTCCCGTGAGCGAGCAATTTCCCACTGCTCACAGCAATCAACTTACCTTCGGCCGTCGCGATGGTCCCCCCGCGATGGATGACCACGCCCTCACACCGCACGCGACCAGTGTCCATCGTGATCGGCCGGACGAAGTTGGTCTTCACCTCGAGCGTCGTGTAGCGCTCCCCCGCGCCCAGCGTGGAATGGACGGCGCAGCCCATCGCCGAATCGAGCAGCGCCATGGCGAATCCGCCGTGCACCACGCCGATCGGGTTGTACAGGTACTCGGCCGGCTCACCCTCGAACACCGCCTTACCCTCCTCGACGTGCACTCCGGTGAACCCCATGGTCACCGCGATCGGCGGCGGGGGAAGCCGGTTCTCGAACACGTCCCTCAGAACTTCGAGGCCGCTGCGGCCTGGAGACGCCTTCATGATCGCGAAAGGGTCCTCCCACGTGACCGTGCGCGACCGCTTCTTCTGCGTCTCCATCCCTAACCTGAAAAGGCCGAAAGCACGGCCAAAATTCCGAGCAGGGCGATGGCCAGGCCGCTGCCGGTGCTGATCCCGCGCACCACACGAGGGGTCAGACGCGCGCGCAGCAGCGACGCGGCGAGGACCAGGATGCCCCACCACGCGGCCGACCCGAGCAGCACCCCGGCCACGACAAGCGCCGGCCGCAAGAACGAGCCGCTGGTGCCGAGACCGAGCGTCGCGGCCAGCGCCGCAAACGAGATGATCGTCGCC
>VBGP01000186.1 GCA_005880795.1 Chloroflexota bacterium
GATCGTCGGAGGTGAGATGACTCCGAACGCGGGTGACGTGAAGCTCTGCGTCAGCGCCGTCGCGTTCTGGTTGACGAACTGCTCGGTGACGTTCTTGAACTGGCCGTTGTTGATGAGGTTGATGATCCTCACGGCGATGATCTCCACCGCCAGGACGTAGGTGAGGCCTATGCCCAGGGCGGCCGCGGGCTGCCGGATGAGCACGCCGAGGGCGAGCCCGATGCTCCCGTTGACCATGAAGACGAGCCAGATCGCGCCGATGCCCTTGGCCAGGTCGACGGCCGCCGGCCCCGTGATCGCGTGGCCCTGGAACAAGGCCACCACCACGCTGGTGGCCGCGCCGACGCCGAACAGCACGAAGGTCATGATGAGCATCCAGACTCCGAACACGAACATGCGCCCTGCCCAGACGGTCAGCCGTCCGGGCCGCTGCGTGAACATTGTCTTGACTGTGCCCCAGCCGTACTCCGAGCCGGCGAAGAGGGCGCCGAGAACGATCGCCATCGCGGCCCCGATGGGAAATGCCGCGCCCATGACGTTGTTGACGAACTGGTCGGGGTACAGGGTCGCGAGGCTCACGATGGCGCGGTCGCCGCCGCGAGTTGCCAGCGGGTGAAGCGCGAGGTACCAGTTGGCGGCGTAGACCAGGATGGTTACTCCTGCGATGACGCCGGCCCCGATGAGGAACCCCGGTCGCAGTCGGCTCTTACGCCATTCCGCTTTGATGGTTGCGATCATGATCCCTGCTTTTCTCCTGTGAGCTGGAAGAAGACTTCCTCCAGCGATCTCTCGAATGGACGCAGCTCGCTGACAGCTATGCCGGCGGTGGTGAGGCTGCGGTTGATCTCGACACTGTTTTCGGGTTTGGTCTTGAGGCGGATCGCGCCGTCCTGGCGGCTGATCGCAGCCGCTCCATACATTCGCGTCAAGATGTCCTGCGCCTGCTCGATCGGCTGAGCGCGCACGAGCACGCCTTCCTCGCCGAGCAGCTCCTGCACGGTCGACTGGGTGACAAGCTTTCCATTGCTGATCACGCCGACCCGGTCGCAGATCTGCTCGACCTCGCCGAGAAGGTGGCTGGACAGCAGCACGGTCCTCTCGCCCTGGCCGATGTCCTTGATGAGCTTGCGCATCTCGGCCATGCCCTGGGGGTCGAGGCCGTTGGTGGGCTCGTCGAGGATCAGCAGGTCGGGGTCCTTGAGCAGGGCAGCGGCCACGCCGAGGCGCTGCTTCATGCCCGTCGAGTAGGTGCCGAACTTGCGTCCGGCCCGCGTGCTGAGCTCGACGATGTCGAGCACCTCGTCGACCCGCTTCTGGTTGACGCTCGCGAGGTCGGCGACGACCCGCAGGTTCTCGCGACCCGATAGGTAGGGGTAGAAGCCGGGTGACTCGATGAGCGAGCCGATCTGGGCCAGCCCAACGGGTTCGCCGGGGTGGTGACCGGCGACGGTTGCCGTGCCCGCGGTCGGCCGGATGAGGCCGAGGAGCATGCGCAGGGTCGTCGTCTTGCCCGCCCCGTTGGGGCCGAGGAAGCCGTAGACCTCGCCACGTCGCACGCTCATGTCAATGGAGTCGACGGCGAGGACTCCGCTGCCATATCGCTTGGTGAGACCGTGGGTCTCGACGATCGTGATGTTTTCCATGACGTTCAGGCTAGGTTCGTCCGCCGACCGCGTCGTCACCCGTCAGATCGATTTTTGAGATCATCCTCGAGGAGGAGGCGACACGTTGCCTTTCGCGCCACCACGACGTTGATTCGTGCAGTGAGGTGGGTTGCGACCGTCGTGGTCCTGCTGCTGCTGAGCGTGGCCTGCCAAAGCCAGACCGCCAACCAACCCGCTGCACGGCATCCATCGCTCTGGCAGCCGGCCGACCTACCCGGCGAGCCGAATGGTTGGAGGGCGGCGGTGTTTGACCAGCCCC
>VBGP01000202.1 GCA_005880795.1 Chloroflexota bacterium
TGTTCGTGCTCGCGGCATGCGGAGGCGGCGGAGGCGGCGGAGGCGGTGGCGCGTCATCCACCGATGTGACGGTCTGGACGGCTTGGGGCAGCGCCGAGCTCAAGGCATTCAAAGATGTCCTGGCGCCGTTCGAGGCGACCAGCGGCGTCAAGGTCCACATCACGACCAACCGCGACTCGACCAACCAGATCGCCAACGGAATCGCAGCCGGGACCGACCTGCCTGACATCGCTCCGGGTCCGACGGACCCGGTCATGGTCAAGGACTGGGTCTCCAAGGGCGCGTTGAAGCCGATCGAGACCGCGCTCGGGTCGGATTTCAGCGCCTACATCTCGAACACGTACCCCGCGTTGACCACCGCGCCGAGCGGCCAGGCCGACGACCCATACATCGGGATCGTGGGCGGAAAGCACTACGAGATGATGGTCCAGGCTCCGAAGACGTTCGACGACCTGCTGGCAATCAATCCTTCGCAGTACGGAGCCCAGAAGCTCTTCTGCGCGGGCTTCTCGTCAGGCGCGGCCTCAGGCTGGCCGGCGAGCGACCAGATCGACAACATCATCATGCGGCAGTCCGGTGAGACGGTCTACACGAACTGGATCCAGGGCAAGGTGAAGTTCACGTCGGCCGAGATCAAGCTCGGCTACCAGACCTTCCTCAAGGAAGTCTCCCCCGCGAACGTGTATGGCGGTGCGAACACTGCCCTTTCGACGCCCTTCGGGAACGCCGGCGATCCGATGTTCAAGACCCCGCCAGGCTGCCTGTTCCTCGAGCAGGCGACCTTCATCCCGAGCTTCTTCACCCAGGACTTTCCGAGCCTGAACCTGAAGGCGGGGACGGACTTCGACTTCTTCGCTCACCCGAGCATGGGCAACTCGCAGTACGACGGCAACGTCAACGGCTTCTACGACAACTTCGCGATGTACAACAACACGCCGGCGGCCCAGAAGCTGATGAAGTACATGGCCACCAAGGACGCGCAGCAGATCTGGGTGAACGACGGCGGGACGTTGGGCGCGATCAAGTCCCTTAACTACACAGACCCGGTCTTCAAGAACGCAGCCGCCGTCGCCGGCAGCGCCAAGAACCTCCTCGTGACGGCCGGCGACTTCATGCCCTCTGACATGCAGAAGGCCTTCTGGCAGTCGCTGCTCAACGTGACCAACAACCCGGGGAGCCTGAACAGCGAGCTCTCCCATCTCGACCAGGTTCAGACCGCTGCATACGCATCCAGCTAGGTAGCACTTTCGTGGCCCTCGATCGGCCAGGGCGGGGTTCAAACCGCCCTGGCCGCAGGGTCTGCAGAAGGAGGTAGGCGTCGGGTGGGTGCCATTTCCGTAGATCAGATCGTCACCGCGCTGGTCGCGATCATCGCCGTGCCGCTGGTCCTGTTTGGGTACATCATCCTGGGCGAACAGGTCATCGAGCGACTGCCCGAAAGGCTCCAAGTCTGGATCCGGCCCTATTTCTGGGCACTGCCGGCGGTCGGTTTTGCCACCGTATTCATGGTCTATCCGCTCCTTCGCACAGTGGTGATCAGCTTCCGGAACAACGCCGACACCGATTGGATCGGATTCGCCAACTACAAGTACTTCTTCACGTTTCCCGACACCCTGACGTCACTTCGCAACAGCATCCTCTGGCTCGTCTTCTACACCTTCTTCGCGGTGTTTCTGGGTCTAGTCATCGCGATCCTCCTCGACCGCGTGCGTTACGAGTCGCTCGCGAAGATCGCAATCTTTCTGCCGGTGCCGATCAGCGCCGTCGCGGCGTCGATCATCTGGAAGTTCATGTTCGACTACCAGGCTCCAGGCACGCCGCAGACCGGCACCCTCAACGCCTTGCTCGGCGTCGCAGGCCACGATCCGGTGGCCTGGCTCAGCAACCTTGCCGTCAACAACGCGGCGCTGATCTTCGTCGGCATCTGGACCGCGACCGGTTTCTGCATGGTCATCATCTCCGCCAGCCTGAAGGCCATCAGCAGCGAGGTGCTCGAGGCGGCTCGAATCGACGGGGCGAACGAGTTTCAGATCGTGCGCCTGGTTATCACGCCGCTGCTATGGCCGACGATCACCGTTGTCGGGACCACCATGCTCATCAACGCCCTGAAGACGTTCGACATCGTCTACGTCATGACGAACGGCGCATACAACACCGACGTGATCGCGACCCAGATGTTCAGCCAATTGCAGCACAATCACTACGGTCGCGCGGCAGCCGTCGGCGTGGTCCTGTTCCTCGCAGTCGTGCCGCTTCTGGTCATCAACATCAGACGCTTCCAGCAACAGGAGGAGCAGCGATGAGCGTCGGCACCACCACTCGTGAGGCTGTTCGCGTTCGATCCGCGGTCTCAACGCTTGATCGGTTCGGCTCGAGCTTGCAGCGGCTGCCCCTTCACGTCGTGATCATCATCATCTGCGCGATCTGGGTCATCCCGACGGTCGGCATGATCATCAACTCCTTCCGGAACGTCTCCGATATGAGCCAGGCCGGATGGTGGACGACCCTGTTTCCGCCGCACGGCTTCACCTTCGCCAGCTACCAGCAGGTCCTTGCCATCGAAGGCGTCGTGCCTTCGATCGTCAGCAGCATCCTGATCACGATCCCGGCAACAGTCATCCAGCTGGCGATCGCAACCATGGGCGCGTACGCATTCGCGTGGATGAAGTTCCCCGGCAAGAACATCATCTTCATCGTCATCGTCGGCCTGATGGTCGTGCCGATCCAGATGACTCTGATACCGGTGCTTCAGTTCTTCAAGGTGATCGGCCTGAACGGCACGATTATCGCGGTCTGGCTCGCGCACTCCGGCTACGGCCTCCCGTTCGAAGTTTTCCTGCTGCGCAATTACCTCGGTGGCCTGCCGAGGGAGGTCTTCGAGTCGGCCGAGGTGG
>VBGP01000205.1 GCA_005880795.1 Chloroflexota bacterium
ACCCGGCAGCTGATTTTCGGTGACGATCGGGTTGCTCGCCGCAAGCACCGGAGCAGTGGGCGCCATGGTGGCAAGCACGCCGGACAGCAACACCAGTAGTCCGATCCTGACCCTGAACAACCGGTGGTGAGGGAATCCAGCGGTCACAGTTTGGCCTGCCAAACCAACCCCAACGTCGCCCCAGCTGCCTGTTTCACCTCGAAGTATGGATGATTTCGCGCGGCTGACGCAGACGTGAGGAATCCCGGATCTGATGCGCACGGCTGACGCAGCGCGATGACGTGTTTGTGCGGCGTGGTCAAAAACACACCCATGTTTACCGTTGAGAAGCGCTGAATTAGCCCACCGCGGCCCTCGCTGCCGCCCACGTCCGGTCACGCCCTGGAGGGATCATGCAGCTGATCAAGCGACTACCGCTGGTGGTCCCCGCCGTCGTCATCGCCCAGCTGATCTTCGCGCCCACCGCGGCGGCGTTCCTGCCGGGCAACGGCCTCCTTGCCGCGGGCAACTACCACATCACGACGCAGACGGCCGACTACTTCTCCTGCTGCGGGACGGACACGTCGCTGCCAAACGTCAGCGTCGACGTCACCGATACGACGACCGTCGCGAACCCACTGGTCGGTCCTTCGACAGTGAGCCACGAGACTGACGTGGAGATTTTTGCGTGCGGCGGCTCACTCTTGATCTGCGGCGGCGGGTGCTTCGTCGCCGGCGCTACGGACTTCACGGGCAGCGGCCTGTCGTCGGCGGTGCTGAACACCGCGTTCGACCCGGCGACCTCGCCGACATGCCAGGACCGTCCGATTCCGTTCGACGCTTTTACCGTCAACGTCAACTGGTCTG
>VBGP01000088.1 GCA_005880795.1 Chloroflexota bacterium
AGGTCGGTGCTCGCCAGCCACGACTCGAATCGGTTCACGGACATAAAAGATAGGTCGCGGTTGCAAAACGCCGGTCGCGGGCGCCACTCTTGTCCGAATGCTCAGCGCCCCAACGCGGGTAGTGGTCACCGGGGCCGCCGGTTTCATCGGCTCGCACCTCTGCGAGCGGCTGCTGTCGGCGGGCCATGAAGTAGTCGGGATCGACAGCTTCAGCGACTACTACGAACGCGCGCGCAAGGAGCAAAACCTTGCCGGGGCGCGCGCCCATCAGAACTTCACCCTCGAGGAGGCTGACCTCGTCGACGGGGACCTGAAACGGATCCTGCATGGTGCGACCGTGGTCTTCCACCTCGCGGGCCAGCCGGGCGTGCGGCCCAGCTGGGGAGGCCACTTCGACCGCTACGTGCACGACAACATCGTTTCCACGCAGAGGCTTCTGGAATCGCTGCGCGACACACCGGTCGAGAGGCTCGTGTTTGCGTCCAGCTCATCTGTTTACGGCGATGCCGAGATGTTTCCAACCAAGGAGACCGCGCTTCCGCGGCCCGTCTCCCCATATGGCATGACCAAGCTGGCCGCCGAGCACCTCACCTTTGTCTACATGCGCAACTTCGGCATCCCCGCGACTTCGCTGCGCTATTTCACGGTGTATGGCCCGCGCCAGCGTCCTGACATGGCGTTCTGGCGGTTCATGGAGGCGCTCGTCGAGGAGCAGGAGATCGAGGTGTTCGGCGACGGCGAGCAGACACGCGAGTTCACCTACGTGTCCGACGCCGTCGACGGAACCGTCAAGGCGGCGTCGGCCGACGTGGTCGGCCAGATCATCAACCTCGGGGGCGGCAGCCGCGTCAGCGTCAACCGCGTGCTGGACACGCTGGAGGACATCAGCCGGATCAAGGTCAGGCGCCGGCACCTGCCGGCTGCGCCTGGCGACCCACGTCACACCGGCGCGTCGATCAATCTCGCTCGCGAGAAGCTGGGCTGGGAACCACGTGTCTCACTTCGCGAGGGACTGGCGAAGCAATGGGAATGGTTCCTGGCGATGTCGCCGAAGAGCCCTAAAGTCTCCCGTACTTAGCGCAGGCCGCCCAGGGCGAGCTTCCACGCAAGCGCGGTCGACTTCATCGGATCCTCGCACTCTCTTGACGCCGCCTCGCCGTCGATGCTCGACTTGCACACCACCAGCGCGCCGTATTTGCCCGACGAAAAGATGTAGTGATACACGCCTGCTGCCGGTGATCCTCCGATGGGAAGGTAGGCGCCACCGATGCCATTTGAGTCTGGTGTGCCGGGGCTGAACGTACTGGCCCAATCAGCTGCATCGGCAGCGGTGGGAAAGGTGAGGAGGCCGGTCTGCACCTCCATGTGCGTGTCGCTGTTCAACGCGTAGTCGGCATACGCGAAGTCGTTGATGCCACCGCCGCGCATCAACGCAAGGATGGGGTCGGGTAGAGCCGCCAGGATCATGACGACAAACGATTCGACGGGAAGCTGTGTCGACCCCAGCAAGGTTATGTCCAGCCCGGGGGGCGGGAGCAGGTTCGGATCGACGGGAGTGGACCTGGCGTGAACCTTGCTCAGGTCTTTCAGTCCCGCGACGAACTTGCTTGCGTTCTTGCCCAGCTGCGCCACAGTCGGAATCGCGTCCCTTCGTGTCCAGACGATCAGGACGACGATCTGGCCCACGCGGACAAAGGTCCTGGTCGCGAACGGCGCGGCACTGCTTCCTTGCAGGCCGTAGTAGAGGACCTGATCGCCGACCTTCGGACTCGTTGGTGAAGTGCCATAGGCGTTCTGGTACTCGCTCATAGCAGACGTCGCCGAAGACGCCTTGTCGTACACCGTGTAGCGCGCCAGCATCTGCTCGGCGGTGCCCAGGTGGACGTACGGCTGGCTGACCCAGAACCGGACGGTGGTCGGAGTGCTCATCGAATCGAGCGGCAGCACCCCGAAGGTGGGCGTGCCGACCCACCAGTCGTTGTCCCCCAGGAGCGTCCGAACGTCGGCCTGGTTCGGGACGACCGAGTAGATGTCGGCCGGCTTGCCGTTGAAGCCGCCCGAACCGAGGGTCGCGCAGGATGCACCGACCATCGCGAGCGCGAGCAGAACCACGAAACGCGGGGCGCTCCTAGTCAAGCTTCAGCACCGCCATGAACGCCTCCTGAGGAATCTCGACCGCGCCAACCCTCTTCATTCGCCGCTTCCCTTCCTTCTGCTTCTCCAACAGTTTGCGTTTCCGGGTGATGTCGCCTCCATAGCATTTCGCAAGCACGTCCTTCCGCATCGCCGGGATGGTTTCTCGAGCGATCACCTTGCCCCCGATCGCGGCCTGGATCGGCACCTCATACATCTGGCGCGGAATGATGGACTTCAGCTTCTCGACCAACTTCCTTCCCTGGGTCTGGGCCTTGCTGCGGTGAGTGATCAGCGAAAGCGCGTCGACGGGCTCGCCGGCCACCAGCACGTCGAGCTTGACGAGCTCGCCCTCGCGGAAGCCGATCATCTCGTAATCCATCGACGCGTAGCCCTTGGAGCGTGACTTGAGCTGGTCGTAGAAGTCGTGGATGATCTCGCCGAGCGGGATCTCGTACTCGAGGACCACCCGGTCCCCGGGCCGGTGCTCCAGGTGCTTGAAGGCGCCGCGCCGCTCCTGGCAGAGCTCCATCATCGGACCCACCGAACCGGTCGGCACGATGATCGACAGCTTCACAAAGGGCTCGGAGATCGCTTCGATCATCGTCGGGTCCGGCAGCAGGGCAGGGTTGTCGACGGCGATCACCTCGCCGCGATTCAGCTTGACCTGATATTCGACTGTAGGCGCGGTCGTGATCAGGTCGAGCTCGAACTCTCGCTCGAGGCGTTCCTGGACGATCTCGAGGTGAAGCAGCCCGAGGAACCCACAGCGAAATCCGAATCCGAGGGCCGCCGAGTTCTCGGGCTCGTAGGACAGCGCCGCGTCGTTGAGCTGCAGCTTCTCCAGCGCCTCCTTCAGGTCTGAGAACTGGTCGGACTCGGTGGGGAACAGTCCCGCGAAAACCATCGGCTTGACCTGCCGGTACCCGGGCAGCGTGGTGGTCGCGCCATGCTCGGCGGTTGTGATCGTGTCGCCCACTCGAGCGTCGACCACGTTCTTGATCGCCGCCGTGACGTAGCCGACCTCGCCGGCCGTCAGTTTGTCCGCGGACCGCGGCCGCGGCGCGAACCAACCGACCTCGTCCACCTCGTGGACCTTGTCAGTGTTCATCATCCGGATCCTGGTCTTGGGGACGATCTCGCCGTCGACGACGCGCACGTAGGTGATGACGCCGCGGTAGGCGTCGTAGTGGGAGTCGAAGATCAGGGCCCGCAGCGGCTTGGCCGGATCGCCCCGCGGTGGTGGCACGCGACTCACAATCGCCTCGAGGATCTCCTCGGTACCGATGCCCAGCTTGGCCGAGGCGAAGACGACCTGCTCGCGCGGAATTCCCGTCACATCCGAGATCTCCTCCGCCACCATCTCCGGCTGCGCTGCGTCGAGGTCGATCTTGTTCACGACGGGCACAAGCGTGAGCCCGGCCTCGACCGCCTGGTAGAGGTTGGCGAGCGTCTGGGCCTCGATGCCCTGCGCCGCGTCGACGACCAGAATCGCGCCTTCGCAGGCCGCCAGTGACCGTGACACCTCGTAGGCGAAGTCGACGTGGCCAGGCGTGTCTATGAGGTTCAGCTCGTAAGTCTGGCCATCATGGGCCGGGTAGATCATCCGTACGGCCTGCAGCTTGATCGTGATCCCGCGCTCGCGCTCCAGGTCCATCGTGTCGAGGACCTGGTCCTGCATGTCGCGCTGGCTGATCGATCCGGTGTGCTCGAGCAGCCGGTCCGCCAGCGTCGATTTGCCGTGATCGATGTGGGCGATGATGCAGAAGTTCCGCACCAGCGCCTGCCGCGTCGTGACAGCCACGTTGGCGAGAATACCCACGTGGCCGTGCTGCTTGCGATCGGAGTGCTGCTTTGCGCTGCCGGACTGGCGCTCCTGGTGAACCTCTTCGGGGCCGGTGACTACGCCATGCGGAGGGTTACAACCAGGTACCTGGGCAGCCTGCCGCCAGGCTTCGCAGGGAGCAAGCGTGGCTTCCGGATCTACGCCACGCTCGTTCTGGCGGTCGGCCTGATGTGCGTCGGCCTGAGCCTCGTCGAGCGGGTGCTCCCTGTGGCGGCCGGACTGATCGTGCTGGGCGCCGTGACTTTCGGCATCGCGTCGGTGGTCGCCATCGCGGGCGAAGTCGAAACGGCCCGCCGCCCCAGGAGCTGAGTCGCCTGACCAGTCCGGGAGGTGCGACTAGCCGGGGCGGGCCGCGAGCGCGACAGCCAGCCCGACCAGGGCCGCGGTCTCGGCGCGCATGTTGCGGGGCCCAAGTGACGCGGTGATCACGCCGAGCTCGAGCTCCCGCTCCGTCCACCCTCCCTCCGGTCCGACAAACAGGGCGAGGTCGCGCGGTTTCGTGAGGTCGGCCAGCCTTTGCGGCGACTCTCGCGTCAGCAGCACCGGAAAGTCCTGAGCCCCGATCGCCGCGTCCGCCGACGACGCCGCCAGAACCTCGGGCACCCGAAGCCGCCCGGCCAGCATCGTCGCCTCGCGGCATATCGTGTTCCACCGCGCCAGCTTCTCGCCGCGGCCGATGCTTCGGTCGGCATGGAAAACGACGAAGGCGTGCGCGCCTGCCTCGGTGCACCGCGAAAGGGCCAGCTCGAGCGCCGGCGCCGGCAGGTTGGCGATCGCGATCGTGATCCGCGCCACCGGCTCCGGCTGGTGAGGTCGCTCGGCCACGACGACACCCTCGACCCGCGAGGGCGAGACCGAATCCAGCCTCACAGTCAACATGAAGCCATCGGGATCGATCACCTCGATCTCCTCCCCGGGCCTTGCGCGCAGCGAGCGCGCGAGGTGACGCGCGTCGGCGCCCCCGATCACAACCCGGCCGCGCTCCCGCCGAGCAAAAAACGCAGGCAAGAGGCTGCTACATCACGTTGAAGGTTTCGTACACGGCGACCTGCGCGCCGCCTTTGATCACCGGGCAGCCTTTGGCCATCTTCGTGGCCTTATCGAGCGACGGCGCCTCCACGATGCTGTAGCCAGAAGCGCGCTGGCCGACCGCTCCCTTCGCGACAGTGCCGTCCGGCTTGATCTTGTTCACGGAACCAGAGAACGGGTTGCCCGGGTCGACGATTGCCGGACCCAGCTTGGTGAACCACGTCGTCCACTGCTTCATCACGCGGGCCTGTTGCGCGGGCGTCTCGGGCATGGAGCCGCCGTAATAGACCAACAGATACTTCATTTTTTCGTCCTCGTGTTGATTGGCTGCTGGGCGACATTCGAACGCAACTCGCTGATCAATGCAAGTGCTGTGTTGAGGCGCTCGCGGTTTGCGGCCGCGTTGAGCCAGCGGTTCTGCCCGGATGGGTGGGGCAGCGGAACCACGACTGGGTGCTCGCCGAACCTCTTCCCCACGCGCTCCTCCAGCGAGCCCGGTCCGAGGAATCGCGCGATCGCCATCTGTCCGACAGGGATCAGGACTTTGGGCCGCAGCAGCTTGAGCTCCGCGTCCAGCCAGTGGGCACAGTTGGCCACCGCGGCCGGCGGCGGCCGCAGGTCGCCCGTGTTCTGCCGGTTGCGGCCCGGGAAGCAGCGCATGAGCGCCGCAATGTAGGTCAGGCGCCGAAACTCTTCTGGGTCGCGAAATCCCGCGCGCAACATCCAGCGGTCGAGCTCCTTTCCCGCGCGTCCGGAGAACGGCCGTCGCGAAACACGCTCCATCGGCCCTGGCGCCTGCCCGACGAGAAAGAACGGCGCTCCCCACTCACCCTCGAAGGTCGGATTGGCCTCGGGGATGATGCCCTGCTCGACGCACACGCGGCACGCGCGGCAGGCGGCCTGGTGGGCGAACAGAGCGGCGCGAGATGGAATCAGATCACGCGAGCCAGGCGTGGGTTCGGAGCAGTTCCGGGAATTCGGCCGCGCTTGGTCATGGGTTTGCCCGCGATCTCCTTGACGTCGGCGGTGAAGGCGATGGGCGGTGCCGAGCTGATCGCCATGCCGACCCCGTACGAATGAATCGGACACTTCGCGGCCTCGAACTCGCGAATCCTCCCCGCGTCCAGGCCTCCCGAGACGAAGATGCCGACGTGCGAGTAGCCGGCGAGGTCGAGCCGGGCGCGCACTTCTTTCACCAGGTCGACGGTGACCCCGCCCCGCTCACCCGGCGTGTCGAGCCGGACGCCACGCAAGCGCTTGCCGAGCGCCTCGGCGACGCGCAGAGATTCCTCCGCCTCGTCCTTAAAGGTGTCGACCAGCACGATTCGCAGCACGTCGTTTCCCATGTGCTTGTCGAAAGCGAGGGCAGCTTTCACCGTGTCACCAAAGAGAAGGATCATCGAGTGGGGCATGGTCCCCGACGCGCCTTCGAGCCCGGCAAGCTGAGCCCCGAGCGGGGTGGCGCAGCCGGCGCAGCCGCCGACCACGGCTGAGTACTCCATGGTCGGACCGATCAGCGGGTGGACATGGCGGGCGCCGAAGCTGATCACGCGCTTGCCGCCGGCGGCGTCGACGACCTCACGCGCGGCGGTCGCCCAGCCGGTGCCGCTCGACAGCATGCCAAGGAGCGCCGTTTCGTAGACGCCGAATCTTGAGTAGGGGGCGCGCACGCGCAGCGCCGTCTCCTTCGCGCCGATGGCCGCTCCCTCGGCGATCGCATAGGCCTCATCGCCTTGCTGCAGCACTTCGGCGAGCAGCCGCACTGCCTCGGCGACACCGCATAGCACGCCAGCCTTGCTGGCGAAGAAATCCATTGCGACGACCGCATCGACCTGTGCACCGGCGAGGGTTCTTTGCGCGCGCTGGAAATAGACGTCGGAGGCCGCAGTCGAGTAATAGGTGAGCAGTTCGCTACTCGGAGCGAGAGCTGTCACCTGCTTCATGCCGCATTGAACTTAGCAGCCCCGGTAACATCCCGTGCCGATGGCCACGCCTTCTTCGCATCAGGTGCTCGAGGTTCTCGGCCGGATCAAGGACCCTGACCTGGGTCGCGACGTGGTGAGCCTGGGGATGATCAAGGAGCTCGACGTCAGCCCGCAGGGCAAGGTCAGCTTCACGTTCGAGCTGACGACCCCTGCGTGCCCGGTGCGTGACCGGTTCAAGTCGCAGGCCGAAGACGCCGTCAGCGAGCTTCCCGGCGTGACCGCCGTTGAGGTGCGCATGACGGCCAACGTGCGGCAGTCGTTCCTCCGCCCGAAACCCTCCGACATATTGCCCGGCGTGAAGCAGACGATCGCTGTCGCCTCGGGCAAGGGTGGAGTCGGCAAGTCAACGGTCGCTGTGAACCTCGCCGCCGCGCTGCGCAAGAGTGGAGCCAGCGTCGGACTGCTCGACGCCGACATCTACGGGCCATCGATTCCCGCCATGACCGGGTCGCGCGTCGTTCCGCAGCAGGTCAACGGCCACCTCCTCCCCATCGAAGCACACGGTATGAAGCTCATGTCCTTCGGTCACATCAATCCTGGCGACCAGCCGACGATCTACCGGGGCCCGATGGTGGGCAAGGCGATCGAGGCCATGATGGTCCAGGTCGACTGGGGACAGCTCGACTACCTGGTCATCGACCTGCCGCCGGGCACGGGCGACGCATCTCTGACTCTGGCGCAGGCCGTCCCGCTCACCGGAGTCGCCATCGTGTGCACTCCCCAGGACGTCGCCACCGACATCGCGGTCAAGGCGCTCCAGATGTTTCGCAAGCTCAACGTGACCCCACTCGGCCTCATCGAGAACATGAGCTGGTACGTGTGCCCCGATTGCGGCCACCGCCACGAGATCTTCAGCCATGGCGGGGCCGAGGCCGCCGCCAAACGCCTGGGCGTCCCTTTCCTTGGCGCGATCCCTCTCGAGGAAGGCATCCGCCAGGATGCGGACTCAGGAACTCCGGTGGTCATCTCGCGGCCGGAATCTGCGGGCGCTAAGGCGTTCGTCGAGATCGCGTCCCAGGTCGCGGCCCGCACGTCCATCCAATCGTTTCGCCAGCTTCCCGTCATCAACGTGCACTAGGCAAGCCGCTGCAAGATCCGGATCCGTTTCCAACCAACGTCGACGTCGACCGCGCGCGCCAGGTGATGGAGATCACATGGGAAGATGGAACGCGCTCGACATATTCAGGTGAGCAGCTGCGATGGGCGTGCCCCTGCGCCGAATGTCGAGGCGAGGCCGGCCTGCCAGGCCGGTTGTCGCGAGTGAAGACCCTCAGTGATGCGGAGCTGCGCATCCGTGATGTGACCCTGGTCGGCCAGTACGCGCTGCAGATCGCGTTCGAAAGCGGTCACGCCACCGGGATCTATACGTTCTCCTTCCTCCGGCACCTCATGGCATAATGCCCGCGGCCCGTTGTCCATATCTACGTCACTCCCCGAGCTCGAGCCTGCATCTCCCGCGGCCCCGCCTCTAAGGCGACCAGCGCGCCGCCGCAAGCGATTCGGCCGTCGTGGCTGGGCCGCGGCGGGCATGGTGGTCCTGGTCGTGCTGCTAGGTATGGGCGCGTTCCTCGCGTACGAGAACACGCTGCCGACGACTGTGGCGACAAACGTCAAGAGTGGCCAGAAGGACATGCCGACCGATGGCAACCTGGTCTTCAATTTCTCGCGATCAGTCTCGATCGAAGCGGTCAGCTCGGCGTTCTCGATCACGCCGGCGACCGACGGATCGATCAGCGCCGTCTCCGGTCAGTTGAGGTACGCATGGACTCCGAGCAAGCCGCTGCAGGAGCTGACCACCTACACCGTCAACTTGAAATCCACCTCTGACACGAGTCGCCACCACGTCGTCGGCGGGCAGTGGACATTCACGACGATCATCATCCCGCGCGTCCTCGCGATCACAGCCGGCAACGGCAGCGCGCTGAAAGACGGGATGGAGATCGATCCTGGCTCGACGATCAAGCTGACCTTCAACGACATGATGGAGCCGGTGACGATCAAGGTGTCGGTGGGCAGCCAGATCGCGGCCTTGAAGTGGGCGGCCGACTACAAGAGCGCGACGTTCGTCACGGCGGGACTGCCTTCTGGCCCCCTGACGGTCCAGATCGCACCCGGCGGACGCGACCAGAGCGGCCATCTCGTGGCCGCGGCGTTCACATTGAAGACCGGCATCTATTGGCATGACGCCGAGCACACGATCGCGCTCAACTATCCGGCCCTGATTCAAATCCCTAACGACGAGCTGGCGCGCGATCAGAACGGTCTACAGGCCGCGGACATCGTGTACGAATACCTTGCTGAAGGCGGCATTACAAGGCTCACCGCTATCTACCAACGTGCGCCAGACGTGATCGGTCCCATGCGCTCGGCGCGGTTCATCTCCCTGAAGTTGGGGCGGCATTACAACGGCCTTTTGTTTCAGTCTGGCGAGTCGCAGGCCACGCGGCTCCGTGCCGCGCAGGACCCCACGCCGCAGTTCTTTGACCAGGTTGGCTATCAGTACCGGACCAACTCACGCTACGCGCCGGACAACCTGATGATCAACGGCGACAGAGTCCTCGCTGCCGAGCCGCTGTTCAACATTCCCACGCATTCGTTTGTGAAGGCCAGGCCAAATGTGAGCGGTGGCACACAGCTCAATTCCGTCGGTGTCGACGAGCACTACTCGGTGTACTCATATGACGCTGCGACCGGCACCTACACCAAGAGCGAAGAGGGCCATCTATACGTAGACGCGAGCCTGCATCAGCGGCTCCGCATCGAGATGTTGATCCAGCTCCACACGCGCGAGCAGCTGCTCGACGTCGGCGACGGACACGGCGCGCACATTCACGACTTCGACATGGACACCAACGGCCGGGTCGATGTCTTCTACAAAGGACAGCACTACACGGGCACCTGGGCCTCGACCGACAGCCACGGGCCGCTGGCGTTCACTCTCGACAACGGCAATCCGCTGACGCTGCCCCCGGGCCTGGTCTGGATCGACGTAACGCAGTAGGACACCTGGCGGTTGTCAACCGCAAGGTTCAGGTTTCGAATCCCTATCCCGGAATGCGGCCGGTGTGCAGGAAAGGGTGTATCGCGAGCCTTGGGTGCGCCATTTGTGCACACTCGTCGCTCCCCATAACACAGACGTGCGTCTTCCATGAAAGCAGCATGAGCGGGACGATGACGGGGACTAGGCCGCGTAAAGGGCCACGTCGACGTCGATGTGCAGTGTGGTATTGGCTGAGACCTGCACCAGCCGACGTTGTCCCCGGAACTGAGATGGCCTGGTCGTCACTCCCCACAGGTAGTACTGGCCCGCCATCAGGCGAAGCTGGTAGCGCCCGCTT
>VBGP01000089.1 GCA_005880795.1 Chloroflexota bacterium
CTGCGCAGCTCCGCCAGCAGGCGACTCTTGCCTGATCCCGGAACTCCCGAGATGAGAGCGGCGGCCGGTCTGTTGTCGGCGTTCGCCCTCGAACATACGGAATCGAGGAGAGCCAGCTCGACTCGGCGTCCGACGAAGGCCGCGCTCATCAGCTTGAAAGTTAACTACCAATCACGTGAGCCCGAATGTCGCGATCCGGCGTGCAGGATCCGACCATCGGTGCCCGAATAGTGGAGAGACCAGAGTGGTGGGCGACCCGGGACTCGAACCCGGATGGGTTACCCCACACGCCCCTCAAACGTGCGCGTCTACCAGTTCCGCCAGCCGCCCGGCCGCGCCGGTGATTCTACCGGGAGGTCGAGTCCTCCGCCATGGCGAGCAGCGTCGTGACGGTCGTCCAGTTTCGAGAGGTCGCGGCGATCCCCAGCGACTTCGAGGCGAGCCTCTCCCAGAGCGGCGTCCGGCCGATTCCTTCGGGGTGCCATGAGTAGATCTCCCGGCCGATGATCGCAAACGGCTCCTGCATCGCCACGGCATGCAGGTCGTCGGCGAAACGTGCCGGCGGCTCTGCAGATAAGAAGGTGACCAGATAGCGCTTTGGATTGACAGCGATTTTTGCGAGCGGGTTTCGGTGCACGACCGTCGCCAGCTCGGCGTGCGATCGCACGAGCACCGTGATGTCAAACGCGAAGCGTTCCTTGATCACGGCGTTGACCCGTCTTGCGACACGCTCGGGTGCCAACCGGCTCGAAAGCACGACGTTGCCACTCTGGACATAGGTGCGGACGTCGGCGAAACCATCGCTCTCGAGCGCCGTGCGCAGCTCGGCCATCGCGATGCGATTGCGCTTCACGAGGTTGATGCCGCGTAGCAGGACGACGTGTCGCGCCATGACCGGAGTTGCCAGCGTACGATCCGAGCCATGGCCAACGATCCACCGCCTGCGCAGCCCGCCGGTCCCCCACCGCAGACTACCGCGCCGCCCGCGGAACCCGGTCCCGGCGCCTCTCGCGACGAGTGGAGGGCATGGCGGCACCGGCAACGCGATTTCTGGCACACACAGGGGCGTCCCGGGGGCTGGTACGGGCCCGGAAATTGGTATGGGCAGTGGAACTGGTGGGGAGGCGGATGGTTCTGGGGAGCGGCCCTGCTGGTATTCGGCGTCTACTTGCTGCTGCAGAACCTTGGCCTGATGACGTGGCTTCGTGGCGACGTGTTCTGGCCCGTGGTGCTCATCCTTCTCGGGATCTACCTGATAGCTCGTCGCGGCAGGTGGTGGCGACCCTAAAGCAGGAGAGCGTGGTACCCGCTGCAAGACTCGAACTCGCAACCTCCTGATCCGGAGTTTGTCCCTTCTGAGTTCATGGCCTATTGCGCTCCCAGCAGCGCGTTTGGTGGCTAGGCTAAGTGTCGGCCTACTTCTGACGCTTCCGAATGGTCACCACCGCTGCGGCGACCAGAAGCGCACCCCCTAAACCGTAAGCCCACAATTCGAGATCTCGGGGCACCCTACCAGTGGCCAGCAGAAGCAAGATCAGGACGAGCGCGCCGACGGCAGCTAGCGCGTCGAGGATATCGAGTACACGCACCGTCAACTCCCGTGTGGCTCGCGAAGCGTATTCAAAACCAGGTTCGACTTGATGCAGGCGGAAACCCGAGTCAGGGGGCAATCCTTGCCGCGAGTGCAATCACATAGGCACCTGCGCTGACGAATAGAACCCCGAACAGTGCGAATCCGAAAGAGTTCAGGCGCTGCCACTTCGGGTCGGAAGAGTCCCAGGGCCACTTGACGCGCTGCCATCGGGCGTTGTCGATGGAAAACTGCATCCTGTCGAGGATGAGCCATAGGCCCAACAGCACCAGAACCACCCCCAGCGCGTAAGCCATCTATAGGGTACCTGCCCCTCCGCCCTTCAGAAGTCAGAGTTGGTACCCGCTGCAAGACTCGAACTCGCAACCTCCTGATCCGAAGTCAGGCGCTCTATCCATTGAGCTAAGCGGGCGCGCCGCCGGGCGCGCGCAGTGCGCACTCCCGAGAACTCAGCCTACCGCGTACCGCTGGTGGTTCAATCCCCAGGCCGCGTAGCGCATCAATCCCATCGCTCGGTAGCGGCGCCGTCCCGCGACAGTGGAAGCATTCTCGATCGCCGCGCGCAGCGTTTTCGGCGTCTTGCCAGAAAACGCAGTGAACGCGCGGCCCATGGCGTCGAGGATGTGCGCGTCGGAGCCGCCCAGCTCGGCCAAGCCAAGACCCAGACTCATCCGCCGAGCCAGCTGATTGAAGACGTAGAAACCTGGCGTCGCGTTCTCGACCTCGATCGCGTCAAAGTCGAGCTCGGCCGCAAGCCACCCGACGCCGTGGACCGGCGCTGTGGGAGTGCGGCGCTGGGTCCGCCAGAAAGGATGCACGGCGACCGCGAGACCACCTTGCTCGTGGATCGCGTGCACGGTTGCAGCCGCGGACATCCCGGGCCGGATCCGCCGTTCGAGGAACAGGCCCACGATGTGTCCGTTGCGGCTCGAAACCTCTTCGCCGATGACCACGTGCAGCTTCGAAAATTTCGCGGCGTAGTCCGCAGCGCGAAGCGCGCCTTCTATCGTGTCGTGGTCTGTAACCGCGATCACGTCCAGCCCAGCCACTCGCGCGTGATCGACCAACTCGTGAGGCTGTGGCCAGCCGTCGCTGGCGGTCGTGTGCATGTGCAGGTCGGCTCGACCCCGAGCGGGCATGGGTGTGCATCCTACCGCCGGCGGGCTTACCATCGACCTGCTAAAGCGAGCCTCTGGGGTAAAGAAAGGTGGAGGTGGCCGTTGTGGAAGGCTTGATGCAGGACTACGAGCTCAGTCTCCAGCACGTGCTGTGGCGGATTGAGCGACTGCACCAGAAGAAAGAGGTAGTCACGAAGCGCGATGAGGGGATTCACCGCACCACATACGGCGAGATGGTGCCCCGCATCAACCGCCTGGCCGGCGCGCTGAAGCGGCTTGGCGTCAAGCCCGGAGACCGCGTGGCCACGCTCGCCTGGAACAACAGCCGGCACCTCGAGCTGTATTACGCGGTCCCCTGCATGGGGGCTGTCCTGCACACGCTCAACCTGCGCCTTTTTCCTCAGCACCTCGAATTCATAGTCAATGACGCGGAAGACAAGGTTTTATTTGTTGATCAGTCGCTTCTTCCGCTCCTGAAGCCGCTCGCCGGCAAGATCCCCGGCGTCAAGACGATGGTGATGATGGCCGACGGGGCACCCGGGGCGCTCGCCGGCAGCGACAACGGGATCGCCGACATGCTCGACTACGAGGAGCTCCTCGCCGCGGAGAGCGAGAACTACCCCTGGCCGAAGCTTTCGGAGCGGATGGCCGCCGCCATGTGCTACACGTCGGGCACCACCGGCAACCCGAAAGGGGTCGTGTACTCGCACCGTTCGCAGTTCATCCACACCATGGGGGTGCTGCAGGGCGACAGCCTGGGCCTCACCGAGAACGACGCGCTGCTGCCTGTCGTCCCCATGTTTCACGCCAACAGCTGGGGCCTTCCGTACGCGGCCGGGATGGCCGGCACGAAGGTCGTCTTCGCCGGCCGTTTTTCGGCCGATGCGAAGTCGATCGTCGAGATGGCGGAGCAGGAAGAGGTGACCTTCCTGGCCGGCGTGCCGACCGTGTGGATCGGACTCGCGACCTATCTGAAAGAGAGCGGAAAGCGGCTGCCCAAGGTGCGCGTGGTGGTCTGCGGAGGGTCGGCCATCCCGCGCTCCCTCATGGAGACGATGGACAGCGTCGGCCTGCGCATGCTGCACGCGTGGGGCATGACCGAAACGTCCCCGCTCGGCTCCGTGGCCCGCGTCCCGGCCGGCACCGACCCGGATGAGGAGCTGCGCCTTCGCTTGACGCAAGGTCGGGTCGGCGCCGGGGTTGAGATCCGGATCTCCGACCCCGCGTCAGGCGAGGAGCTGCCATGGGACGGGGTGGCGTTTGGCGAGATCCAGGTCCGCGGCCCGTGGATCGCCCGCGGATATCACAACGGTTATGACCCGGGCAAGCTGACCGAGGACGGTTGGTTCCGCACGGGTGACGTGGCCAAGATCGACCCCGACGGCTACATCCAGATCGTCGATCGGACCAAGGACGTGATCAAGTCCGGCGGCGAGTGGATCTCCTCGGTGGAGCTCGAGAACGCGGTCATGGCCTACCCCAAGATCGTCGAGGCGGCCGTGATCGGCCTTCCGCACCCGAAGTGGGACGAGCGACCGGTCGTCTACGCCGTGGCCAAGCCCGAGTTCAAGGGCCAGGTCACACAGGAAGAGGTGATCGAATTCCTCAAAGACAAAGTCGCCAAGTGGTGGCTGCCCGATGAGGTGAGGTTCATCGACGAGGTGCCCAAAACCTCGGTCGGCAAGTTCGACAAGAAGGTGCTGCGGGCAAGCGCGGTACCCATCTCGGAAGGGGCAACCCAGGCGGTGCGCAAGTGAGCACCCACGCCGGCGTTCGCGAACACCGAATCGGTCGCGACAAATTCCACTTCAAGTGGGACAACGCGCTCGAGCCGGCGGCCGAGATCGATCCCGGTGACGTGGTGCACTTCGACACCGAGGAGGTGACCGCGGGCCAGCTCCAGAAGGGCGACCCGGCCTCACGTCTCGGCATGCTGGACTTCGACCGTCTCTATCCGCTGGGCGGGCCTGTCTACGTCCGCGGCGCCGAGCCGGGCGACGCGCTCGAGGTCGAGATCCTGGCCCTCAAGCCTGGTTCGTGGGGTTGGGCTGCCCTCCTCCCGGGCCTCGGCTTGCTGGCCTCCGACTTCCCCGACCCGTACGTGCGCTACTTCGACCTCGGCGACCGGACCTCCGCGGAGCTGCGCCATGACGTGCACATCCCGATCGCGCCCTTCTGCGGCACGATGGGGGTCGCGACAGACGAACCCGGCCGGCACGACGTGCTCCCGCCGACCAAGGGCGCAGGCAACATCGACACCCGACACCTGACCGCCGGGACAAAGCTCTACCTGCCGGTTTACGTGCCTGGCGCGCTGTTTTCCGCCGGCGACTGCCACGCCGCGCAGGGAGACGGTGAAGTCTGCGTTACCGGGATCGAATGCCCGATGACGTTCTCACTCCGGTTTGGAGTGGTCAAGGGCGGCTCGCCACGCCCCTGGAGCTACCACTTTGTGACTCCAGCCACGCCGCTCCAGCCGCGCAGCGACGCGGCCGGGTATCACTCTGTCTGCGCTTTGGGCCCCGACCTGATGGAGAACGCGCGCAACGCCGTGCGGTACACCATCGACTGGCTTCAGGCCGACCACGGATTGAGCCGCGAGGACGCCTACATCCTGTGCAGCCTGGCGGGAGACCTGCGGATCAGCCAGGTCGTGGACCAGCCCAACTGGGGAGTCTCGTTCTACCTGCCCTTGAGCGTCTTCAGCTAGGCGAGCCCCCCCACCCGGCCTTCGGCCGACCTCCCCAGCAAGTGGGGAGGTGAAACCCGTCCTGTCGGGCATACTGACAAACCCATAGACGCCAAGGTGAGCACAACACAGTTAGGGCGGTACCCGATCGAGGCCGAGCTGGGGCGAGGCGCCATGGGAGTGGTCTATCGATCGACCCATCCCCGGCTCGAGATCCCGGTCGCGATCAAAGTCCTCTCCGACCAGTACTCGAGCGACCCCAGCTTCCGCCAGCGCTTCCACCGCGAGGCCGCCACCGTGGCCTCTCTCAACCACCCCGGCATCGTCCGCGTCTACGACTTCGACGAGGACGGCCCGGTCCTCTTCATCGTCATGGAGTGGGTGGACGGGCGTTCGATGCGGTCGTGGCTGGATGAGTACGGCCGGTTCAGCGTCGACGTCTCGGTCGACCTGATCCAGCAGCTGCTGTCGGCGGTCGGGGTCGCGCACGACTACCAGGTCGTCCACCGCGACCTCAAGCCGGACAACATCCTGATCTCGAACCGCGGCAAGACGAAGATCCTCGACTTCGGGATCTCCAAGCTCATCGACGACAAGCACCGGCTGACGGCCACCGGCAGCATGGTCGGCACCCCCGCCTACATGGCGCCGGAGCAGGTGAAAGGCGACCCGATCGACGCCACCGCCGACATCTACTCGCTGGGCATGATCCTGTACGAGCTGCTTCACGGCGAGCCTCCCTTCACGGGCCAGCTGCCGGCCGTTCTGCACTCCCAGGTGTTCGACAAGCCCCGAGCGTCGACCGCGATCCCCTCCCCGATCATGGAGATCATCTGGAAGGCGACCTCCAAGGACCGCGAGCAGCGCTTCCAGACCTGCGAGGCGTTCGCCGGTGCCTTCCACTACATGCCGAAGGCCGCGATCGCCCATCCGCCCGCGGAAGCCATCTCGGCGGAGGCCGACGTCGAAGAGGACGACGTCGAAGAGGCGAAGCCCCTCCCCGCCCGGACCGACGGCCAGAAGCCGGCGGGCGTGTGCACGTACAGCGACTGCAACGAGCGCCGGGGTTGGGCCTGCGCCTACACCGACATGACGGGACGCAAGTGCAACAGCTGGTGGTGCCGCCGCCACATCCAGTTCATCGAGCGCACCCCGTTCTGCCCCCGGCATGCAAGCGTCATCCGCGCCCTGGCGCCGACCGCCAACACGATCTTCGAGATCAAGAACCGGCCCGCGGTGGACGACCGGGCGCTGCCGCTCGCGGCGCTGGTCGCCGAAGACGTCGACAAGGACGTGACCGAGCTGGTCCGCCGCCGCTACCAGAACCGCAAGGACGTCACCATCGCGCGCGACCGCACCGTCCGCCAGACCTGGTCAGGGCGCAACGACGTCGCATGGGAGCGGAGCTGGGCGGCGCTGAAGAGCCAGGGCTACATGATCCGCATCGCGGTCCGCGTTTCGGCCGACGAGCCGGACTTCGTCCAGCTGTTGATCGGCAACACGGTGGTGTTCAAGGAGGTGCCGGACTGGATCAGCCGGCGCCGCGAGGGCGAGCCGCCGGACCACGCCGACCGGGCCCGCTTCGGCAAGAAGCTGTTCGCGGCCATCCTCGAGCACGTCGACGCGCCGCGCCCGGTGCCGTCGGCGGTTCCGGCGCCGGCGCATCAGATCGAACCTCCCCCGCCGCCCGAGATCAACCGCGTTTTGATCGAGGGCATGGTGCTCCGGCTGGCAGGAACTACCACACGGATCACGGGCTTCGAGGCGGCCGAGGCGTTGGCGCTGCCCTTCAGCGCGATCGAGCCGATCCTCAAGGCGCTGACCGGCTCGAACTTCCTCGACGCGTTGGGCCTCGCGCCCGAGCAAGGTCCCTGGCTGGGCCGCCCACTGCCGGAGCGCATGGCGTACGCGCTGACCAAGCAGGGCCGCACGCGCAGCGACCAGATCGCTGACGCGAGCACCCGGTACATGGGCCCCGCGCCCGTCTCGATGGCGGAGTACAAGGCCGTGCTGGCCGAAGCGGCGAAGCCGGGCACGCTGGACCTGGTCAAGGTCAGCCTTGCGCTGAGTGGGATCGAGCTCGCGCCCGGCGTGATGGAGGCCGTGCGCGCGGCGGTCAACTCGCGCTCGTCCATCTTCATCTATGGCGCGCCGGGTAACGGCAAGACGACTCTGGCCCGCAGGATTCCAAACCTGCTCGGCGGCCCGATCGTCCTCCCGGTCGCCCTCGATGTCGGCGGTGGTGAGGTGATGACGATCTTCGATGGAGCCGTGCACCGCCTCGAGCCGAACCAGCCCGCGGACCGTAGATGGCGTCGCGTCGCGCGGCCGCTGGTGCAGGTGGGCGGCGAGTTTCAGCTCGAGATGTTCGAGCCGACGTGGGAGGACGGGAGCCGGGTCTACGGCGCGCCTCTGCAGGTCAAAGGGAACGGCGGCGTGCTGCTGATCGACGACCTCGGCCGCCAGCGCGTGTCACCCAAGCAGATCCTGGACCGGCTGCTCGTGCCGTTGGAGCAGGACACCGATTTCTTGAACCTCAGGGCCAGCGGGCGCAAGGTCGAGATCCCCTTCCGCGCCCAGCTCGCGCTGTCGACCAACCTGAAGCCGGCCGAGCTGCTGGACGAGGCGTACCTGCGGCGCCTGGCTTACAAGGTGTTGATGCCGGACCCGACGTGGGACATGTGGTGCCGGATCTTCGAGCGGGAGCGGGAGCGGTTGACGATCCCGCCCCAGCCCACGGCGCTGGAGATGATTCAGACGATGTACGGCGGAAGGCCGTGCCGCGGCAACCATCCACGGGACCTGCTGGAGCGGCTGGTGGACGTCTCGTCGGCGCGGGGGGTGCAGCCGAAGCTAACCCCCGAGCTGGTCGAGGCGGCGTGGAACACGCTGTTCGTGGCGTCCTGAGGCGGGCAATGGTGCGTTTTGCGCAAGACGCACCGAAAGCTGCTGGTCGATAGGTTCGTTCTGTTCCAAACGCACCCTTCGGATGCGATTCAAGGCCGTGGGTATACTCACTTTTCGCCTCGCGAGCGGCGGTGGCGGAATGGCAGACGCGCTAGTTTCAGGAGCTAGTGTCCGCAAGGACGTGGAGGTTCAACTCCTCTCCGCCGCACCACTGATGAGCCGCCAATGGTCCTGCGCTCGAAGTACCAATTTGCAACCGGCGCCGTTATAGGGATATGCGCCTGGCGCTGAGCGCGGGCATCGCGGCGGTGGTCGCCGGCCTTGCACTTTCAGCCTGCGCCGGCAGAGCCGCCTCGCAGCCATCCCCCAAGGCAAACCAGAGTCCGAGCTCGCCGGTTCAAGCTTCGTTTCGGCACCTAAAGATGATTTCCGAGACTTCTGGTTGGGCATTGGCGGACACCGCAGGCGGCACATCCGTGGTCAGGACCGACGACGGAGCTCTTGACTGGTCAGCAGTTCTGGTGGCTCACTCCAGGCCCATGCCGTTCGATTTCGTGCCGTCGGTCGCGGACTTCCACAGCGCGACCCAGGCATGGGTGCTCGGCTACCTGGGCGCACACAGCACGGCCAGCAATGAGGCTGTTTCAATCGCTTCGACCTCGGACGCAGGAAGGCACTGGAGACCAGTTTCGGAATTGACCGTCAGCGGCCAGGCCACCGGCATCCAGTTCGTCGACTCGCTGCATGGCTGGGTCTTCGCGTGTCCAAGCGCAGGCGGTGTCATCGGTGCCCAAGACACCACCCTTTACCGAACGGTCGATGGAGGCGTCACGTGGCAGATCAGCAAACCACCGAGCCAGGTTCGTGGAAACTCAGCGGTGCGCGGTAGGCTGCCGGAAGCTTGCGGAGCCGGTGGTCTCGACGCTCCTTCGTTTATCAATGCGCAGGACGGCTGGATCGCCGGACCCTGCGACTCACGGCCATTTCTCGAAGCATCACACGACGGTGGTTTGACCTGGATTCAAGAGTCCCTGACTTCGTTCCCTGCCGCCGCAGGCGAGCCCAACCCACCGACATACGTAACGAGATCGCCACGATTCATATCGCCGGAAGACGGATTTCTTGTCGTCCTTCGCGGGTTTACGACCGGGGCTAATTCCCTGCAGGAAGCTGCGGTTTACGTCACCAAAGATGGCGGGGTCACATGGACCGCGCATCGGCTGCCGCAAGCTGAGCTTCATACCGACTTCGTAGATGCTGAGCATGGCTGGTTTGTGGGTTTGTCAGACGTCGGGGGGACATTGACACGGGTGCTTCATGTCACGCGAGACGGCGGGCAGACGTGGCGGGCGGTTTCAGGTCCACAGGATTACTTCGACGGCGACCTGAGCTTTGTGTCGCCGACGGCCGGGTTCATTGCCGCCCCATCGATCAGAGGTCAGCCAGGACAGTTCTTCAAAACCACCGATGGTGGCGCCACGTGGGTTCCAGTGCGCGCGGTGGTTCGATAGGTGCCGAAAGCTCCCCTGCGGGCGCAGATCACCATTGCTCTGGTCGCCGTGCTCGCCATCGTCTATGGCGCGAGTGTCATCCGTCTCTCTGAAGATGCTTCCGGGACCCGGCACGCCGCGCCAGGACAGCTCGTGGTCGTGACCATGCACTCGTCGTTCAAGTCACTCGAGA
>VBGP01000207.1 GCA_005880795.1 Chloroflexota bacterium
TGCGCAGTCCTGGACGCGCTGGTAGACCGTCTTCGCGACGGCGGCGGAACAGTTGTGGTCCGGGGCGAGGCCGGCATCGGAAAGTCGGTGCTGCTTCAACGAGTGCGCGGGCGGGCGGAGGCGCAGGGTGCCCGTCCGCTGGTCACCGTCGGGGTCGAATCAGAAGCCGAGGTAGCTTTTGCGGGCCTGCACCAACTCCTGCGCCCGGTCATCGGAGCTTTGGCGCAGCAACCCGAGCCTCAGCGGCAAGTCCTCGAGGCCGCACTCGGGTTGGGCGTCGACCACACGCCGGATCCGTTTCGTGTTGCGGTCGCGGCCTTTCAGCTCATCTGCGACGTGGCTGACTCGGTACCGCTTGTATTGATCGTGGACGACGCGCAGTGGCTGGACCGTTCGACCCTCAATGTCGTTGCTTTCATTGCCCGCCGGCTGGAAGTCGAGCACGTTGGACTGGTGGCCGCGATCAGGCGGGAGCAGGCGGCACCTTTCGACGACGCTCGTCTACCAACCATCGATCTCGAGCGCTTGAGCGCATCGGCGGCTGCCCACTTGCTGGATCGCGAGGCGCCGGAGCTGCACCCGGTTGTGCGCGCGAGAGTCCTGGCAGAAGCGTCGGGCAACCCCCTGGCGCTCGTTGAGCTGGCGAGCAGTATGGGGCGATCGGGCGTGCAGCTTTCGGCCCCGCCCACGACGTTGACGGCTCGGCTTGATCGGGCATTCGCAAACCGGCTTGGCGAGCTTGCCCCGCACACGCGGGCAGCCCTCCTGGCGGCAGCGCTCGACAGCCGAGCGTCCCTGGACGAGATCGCGCGGTCCAGCCGAGCCGGCGTCGAATCCCTTCAACCCGCTATTGACGCGGACCTGGTCGGGATCGTCGACGACGTGGTTCGGTTCCGGCACCCTCTCATCCGCTCAGCTGTCCGTCAAGCCGCCTCTGCCCAACAGATTCTCGAGATGTACAGGGCTCTCGGCGAGGTCGTCGCCGATCCCGAGCGTCAGCTCTGGCATCGCGCCATGTCAGCCAAGGGACCCGACGAG
>VBGP01000208.1 GCA_005880795.1 Chloroflexota bacterium
TTGGCGGAACGACGGCGCCGGCGACTCGTCAGCGTCACCAAGTCCAATGCCTCCCGCTATGCGTACGTCTTGTGGGACGAGGTCGTCGAAGAGGTGGCTCGCGACTTCGGTGGAGTTGAGCTGCAGCGGATGCACGTCGACGCAATGGCCGCCCGCATGGTCCTTCGCCCCGACTCCATCGACGTGGTGGTGGCGTCCAACCTGTTCGGCGACATCCTCACCGACCTGGGCGGCGCGCTGCAGGGATCACTTGGACTGTGCGCCAGCGCCAATCTCAATCCCGAACGCCGCCATCCCTCGATGTTTGAGCCGGTGCATGGCTCGGCGCCGGACATCGCCGGCCAGGGAAAGGCAAACCCGCTAGGGGCCATCTGGTGCGCGGCGCTGATGGTCCGGCATCTCGGCGATGAACAGGGAGCTCAACGGATTGAGCGAGCGATCGACCGCATCTGCGAAGAGGGATCGGTTCTCACCGCCGATCTGGGCGGGGCCGCTTCAACCCGCGAAGTCGGCGATCGAATGGTCGAGCTCGTCAGGCAAACCACTGTCCCCCGTTGATGTCGATGCTCTGGCCGGTGACATATGAGGCGAGCGGCGAGACCAGGTACAGAACCGCACCCGCACACTCGTCGGATGTGCCAAGGCGACCAAGAGGGATGCCTTTCCTGAAGGTCTCGAGCAACTCCGGCGTGCTGAACTTGTCGTGGAAGGGGGTCTCGATGACACCGGGCGCAATCGCATTCACGCGAATGTTTCGCGACGCAAGCTCTTTCGCCAATCCCCGCGTCAATGTCATCACGCCTCCCTTGGCCGCCGCGTAGGCAAAGGCGCCTGGTCCGCCACCGTGACGCGCGGCGACGGAGGAGACGTTCACGATCCGCGCGCCGGGGCCGAGGTGTGGAAGCGCGGCCTTGGTGGCGAAAAAGACGGAGGACAGGTTGAGGGCGATCACCTCCTGCCACAGCTCCGCGTCCATCTCTTCGACCGCGCTGCGGCCGATCAATGAACCGGCGTTGTTGACGAGGATGTCGATCGGCGTACCGAGTGCGTTGACCGCCGCCTCGACTGCCTTCCCCGCCGCCGTGGGGTCGCGAAAGTCCGCCTGTACCAAGAAGGCGCGGCGACCCTGCGATTCGACCGCTCGTGCCGTCTCCTCAGCCTCCTCCCGGCTGCTGCCGTAGTGGATCGCGACGTCGGCGCCGGCGCCCGCCAGAGCTTTGGCGATCGCCCGCCCAATCCCCGTGCTGGCGCCCGTGACGATCGCCCGCTGGCCTGTCAGATCGATTTCCACTATTGATTCGCCGTCTTGCGGTCGGCCGCAACCACTCGCTCCACAGACGGAAGGTACCAGCCTAAACGTTGATGCGGTCCTTGCCTCACAGCCCCAGCTCGGCACGGCGCGGGCGGCGATTGGGGTTGGGCATCCAGCCCGGCATCGCGTTCAGAAACTCGTCGGTGGCGGGCTGCTCAGGAAAGATCTTGTGTGGGTTGAGGATGCCGTCCGGGTCGAGCACCGCCTTCATCTTTCGCATCAGCTCGATCGCAATCGGTCCGTGCTCCTGTTCGGCGAAGTCGCGCTTGAGGGCGCCGAGGCCGTGCTCGGCCGATACTGAGCCGCCAAGCGAGAGTGCATCCCTGAAGATCTGGGCCGCCGCGTGGCTGACCAGGTGCCGCTGCTCGTCAGTGAAGAGGATCGTGGGGTGGAGATTGCCATCGCCCGCGTGGCCGACGGTGACGATGCGGAGGCCTGTCTGGCGCGCCAGCTCCTGTACGCGGCGGATCATCTCGGGAATCTCCGCGATCGGGACGGCCACGTCTTCGGCGAAGAAATTCTTCGGCATCGCCATCAGGACCTTGCCATAGGATCGGCGCGCGTCCCAGAGCTTGTCACGTTCGAGCGATGACTGCGCGATTCGGTTGTCGGCGCCGTCCAGCACCTCCACCATCCGCATCAGGTCGAGCCGCACGAACTCCTCGTCGTTCCCATCCTGCTCGACGATCAGTACCGCCTGGAGGGTCGGCTCGAAACCCGGTGGGAGCTTGTCGCGCACGAGCTCCAGCGAGCCACGATCGAGGATCTCGATCGCGGTAGGAAAGTGGCCTGCGGCCAGGGATCGCGATACCGCTGCGCCCGCTTCCTCGACTGTCGCGAAGCCGACCATCGCCGTGGCTCGGAATCGCGGCAG
>VBGP01000090.1 GCA_005880795.1 Chloroflexota bacterium
CGGCGATGGCGACCGCCCAGACCGGCGCCATGGTGATCACGAACGGACGGATCGTGTCGCTCGCAGAATGCGAGTTGCGGTCGAAAGCCTCGAAGACCAGGACGGTGCCGAACAGCAGCACGACGAACGCGATGCCGACCCAGACCAGGGTTTTCGCGCTCATGCGACGGAATGGTAGTCCCGCCGCCGGGATTCTCGTAGACATGGCTCTCCTTTTCGGTTTTCACATGCCCAACTACACGTATCCCGGGGTGCCAGACGACCGGCTGTTCGATCACGTTGTCGAGCAAGCGCGCGCGGCCGAGGCCGCCGGCTTTGACCTCGTCACGGTGATGGACCACCTGTATCAGATCCGAGGCGTGGGTCCCGAGACCGATCCGATGCTGGAGGCGTACACGACGCTTGCCGCGATCGCCGCGCAGACCAAGAAGGTCAAGCTCGGGACGCTGGTCACGGGCGTCACGTACCGCAACCCGGCGCTCCTCGCGAAGCAGGTCACGACCCTTGACGTCATCTCCAAGGGACGCGCGATCCTGGGCATCGGCGCGGCGTGGAACGAGGACGAGCACCTGGGCTACGGCTTCGAGTTCCCGCCCATCGCCCGGCGCATGGACCGCCTCGAGGAGGCGGTCACAATCGCCAGGCTGATGTTCACCGAGGAGCGACCGTCGTTCGAAGGAAAGTTCTACCGCATCGAGCGCGCCCTCAACGTGCCGCGGCCGATCCAGAAGGGCGGGCCGAAGATCTTGATCGGCGGCACCGGCGAGAAGCGCACGCTGCGCATCCTTGCCCAGCACGGCGACATCGGTCACTGGTTCGGCGGACCCCTCGAGGAGCTGAAGCGCAAGAAAGAAGTGTTCGAAGAGCACTGCGCGGCCGTCGGCCGCAACCCGTCGGATGTGCTGCTGACGATCGGCGTAGGCATCATCCTCGTGAAGGACGAGGCCGAGGCGAAGCCGCTCCTGGACAGGGTTCCGCCGGAGCGTCGGGCGATGGTGCGGGCCCTGAACGTCGAACAGGCGGCGGAGTTCCTGCGCCCCTACATCGACGCCGGGTTCGGCGGTTTCACCTTCAACAACCCCACGCTGGCGACCCCGGAGGCGATCGGTCGGGCAGGAGAGCTGATCAAATCGCTTCGCGGGAGCTCGGTCGCGGCTTAGTACTGCTTGTAGACCTGCTCTCCGGCTGGCACGGCGACAGGCAGGTGGTTCTCAGGCGGCGCCAGTGGGCACGCCCAGCGTGGGCTGTACGCGCATGACGCGTTGTAGGCGTAGTTGAAATCGAGAACCACCTCGGACGAGCCGGCCTCGACCTCGAGCACGAGGCCATCGGTGTCTTTCGCGGTGTCGAAGAGGTAGCGGCCGCCGCCGTATGTCTCGTGGCCGGACGTCCGGTCGCGAAACGGAACGAAAAGCCCGCCGGCGTACTGGATCAGGCTGAGCACCGTCAGCTGGCAGTCCTGACCCGCGAGCTTGAAGACGAGCTTGCCGATCCGCCGGTACCTGACGGCGCCGTCCTCTCCGCCGGTATCGATCGCGAGCTCGCTTGCGTCACCGGGCTCGAGGTGCGCCGTGACCCGATACGTCGGGTCGGGTTCAAAGTAGTGGCAGCCGGCAAAGGTGGGCCTTTCGTCCGGCTCGATGGGGGACTGGGGGTGCGAGCGGAAGAGCTCGTCGCGTCCCTGCCGGAATTGTTTCAAGGCATCGGGACCGCTGATTCGGTACAGGTCGCCGACACGGCGGCGCCAGTCAACGAGGTCGAGGTATGCCTGTGCCTCAGTGCCCGTCAACTGGTTTGTTCAGTCGGCGTCAGCTTGTAGCTCGCCTGCGGCGGCAGGGCCGCCAGCGCCTGGTGCACGTCGTCGTCGGTCGCCTCGGTGACCACCAACGTGTAGCGGCGACCGTGCGGGGCAATCACCTCGGGCGCGATCGCAGCCTCGACGCGTGAGGAGATCACAGGCATGACCGCGGCCTTCGGAGCGGACGAGGCCACCGCCGCCCGGGCGGGCCGTGCCGCCGAGTCAGAGCGCAGGACGCGCCAGTGATAGATACCCACGCCCGCGGCCACGACGATCACCGCCAGGTAGTGGCCGAAGTCGAGGTTGTTTGGATCGTTCAACCTGGGGTGCGCGCTGAAGACCTGCTGGAGCAGCGCGTTGATCATTCCAACACCGGCCCCCAGCACGACGAGGATGCTGCCGAGCAGCGCAGCCCACACGTACAGCTTGCGGCTCAGCGACTGGCGGTCCGCCGCCCAGGGTGCCTGACGCCAGTGCGCGAGCCAGACGGCGGCGCCGACAGCAAGCAACGTGACAAACAGGCTGACGGGGTCTTTCCAGTCGTGCGCTGCGACGCCGATGATGGGCGCCTCGAGCTGCTCGGCCAGCGTCCACAGCAGACCGCCCGCGCCGATCGCCCATACCGCGAGCGAGACCAACGCAGTCAGGTTGGTGTAGAGGCGGCGCACGCCGGCCTGCCGGTCCGCCTCCTGGGTTCCGGCATCGCGCGCCAGGCGGCGCTGGATCAGGAACCAGGCGACTCCATAGATGAGCAGAGCGGAACCGGGGCCGGCGGCGGCAACCGCCACGTTGTCACCGGCGTTACCCGGGTTGCTGACGCCCAACACGCGCGCAAGAATGTAGTAGAGGATCTGGCTCGCGCCGAACAGTGCGGTCGTGATGCTGATCGCCACGGCGATAAAGCCCTGGAGCGCACGGAGCGTGGAGTGGCGGTCTTCGGCGGCGTGATTCACAGCGATGGCGCGCGCGTGGAACGCCCACATCACCGCACCGGCCAGCGCCAGACCGACGGGTCCGGAAAGGTACGTGAACTTGTCGAACGAGCTGTCGGCCAGTCTCGTCCAGCCGAGCTGGAGCAGTGCCTGCGTACCGCCGAGCATCACGAGCAGGCCGACCAGAAGGCCGAGGTACATGTACCAGCGGCGAAGCGTCGACGACGCGCCCTCCTCGCCGGCTGCCGCCCGGTCGGTCGACGCGACCTGGAAATGAAACGCGAAGAACACGACCAGGACGAAGGTCGCCCACCCAAGTTGCGACGCCGTCAAGGCGTTCAGGCGCTGAGAATCGAGGGGTGGCTGGAGGAGCTGGGACAGCGTGAAGGCGAGCGCGACCATCGCGCCGACGGATGTCACGAGGCAAGCCCAGTAGAAATAGAGGCGTCGCAGGGCCGACGCGCGCTCGAATGGGTCGCGCAGCGCGAGACGGCGCGCGAACCAGAAGTGCACGGCCCACACGGGAAGCGCGACCACGGTCATCGCGGTGAACACGGCGAGCTGGCCGCGGCTCGAATCCGCCGAAGGATCGTTGAAGACGAAAAGCAGGATGGTGCCGCCGAGGAGCGTGAGGCCGGTGGCCAGCAGCGTGAGCGCCGCGGCGCTGACCACGTAGAGGTAGAGCCGCCTCAAGATCACAGGCGAAACCGTACTACCATGCGCTCGTGATCTCTCAAGAACTGCTCGAAATTCTGGCCTGCCCGAAGTGCCATACCAGGGTCGAGCTGAAAGAGCCCGACCAGCTCCGCTGCCCGACGTGCCATGTGCTCTATCCGATCGTGGACGGGATCCCCGTGATGCTCATCGAGGAAGGCAAACCGGAGAAGGCGTAGAGGAACGGGGATAGGTGCTTTGTTCGCCCCTCTCCCCTGATCCCTCTCCCCTAAGGGGAGAGGGTGCCACTACCTCGGCCGGCTCAGGCTGCGCATTCGTAGTGGCTCGTGTCTTTTGGTGAGGGGTTCGCTTCGGCGTCGCGGATGTCGGGCGCGATCTCGTCGTCGGTGAGCGCGTAAGCCTGGTTCGGATCGCTGGCCGAGGTCGCGAAGACAATCCCAAGCACGTGGCCCTGCAGGTCGAGCAGCGGCCCCCCGGAATTGCCCGGACGCACGTTGGCCTGCAGGACGAAGATCTGGCGCGTCACGAGATTCGCGTTGTAGATGTCCCGACCCTCGGCCATGACCGACCCGTCGACCACGGCCGGGACGATCTTCTCCGCCTGGCCCCCGGGATAGCCGATGACCGCTCCCTGCGTGCCTCGCTGGGCCGTCCCAAACGTAAGGCCTGGCGCCGAGAAGCCGGGCGCGTAGAGCACGGCGACGTCACGCTCGGGGTCGAAGTAGACCACGTCGGCTCGGTACGACGTCCCGTCCGGTTTCTGGATCGCGTGAGAGGTGGTGCCCGATACGACGTGCGCGTTCGTCACCACGTAACCGCTGCCGAGCGGGATGCCGCTCCCGGTGACGATGCCGCCGCAACCCAGGCTCGATACCTTGACCACCACCTGCGCTGCGTGGTTGACGGCCGGCGTATCGACCGACGCCGGAATCGGCAAGGCGCCGGGGAGCGTTGGCTCGAGGCCGGCGAACACGGGCGGAAACTGCACGCCGGAGAGGACCTGCTCGACGCTGGCGAGCAGTGGAGGCGGGCGGGGCGCAATCGCGTCGAGGCTTCGCAGAAAGACCGACCGCTGGATCTGCTGCGCGATGTCAGCGCTCGGACCGCGCGAAAAGCTGAGTCCGAGAAACCAGCACATCAACAGCACCGCAAAGGCGGACAGCGCAGCACCGGCGATGGAATCGGTCGAGGTGTGGATCCCGGTGCGGAGGATCTTGCGCCGGATCGGCTCGCCGACGGCGAAGCCGATGCTCGAGCCGAGGCTGCCGCCGATGACCAGGACCAGCACAGCTCCCAGCGGCCGCGCGCTTGCGTTGCTGATCTGAAGGTAGTCGAGGACGTATCGCGCCGAGGCTGCACCGAGCAGCACCCCGACCAGCAGGCCGACGTATTGAGCGAGTGACAGCCAGAATCCCCGCCGGTATCCGTTCGCGAGCCCGACCAGGGCGGCGACCAGGATGACGATGTCGATTAGGTTGATCAAATGGGCTCTACCAAGTAACACCCTAGCCGCCTCGACCGCCCGAACGCCGTCGCTCCGTGATAATTGGAGCCGTGGTTTTCCTTGCCGGTGAATGGGTCCCCGCCTGGCTGTGGATGAGCGTCACGTTCCTGGTCGCCTCACTCGGCGTGGTCGGCCTCGGCTGGTGGGTGCTGCGCGGCGACGCGCGCAATCGCGCGGCTGAAGAGTCACCCGGAACCGAAAGCCCCGAGCATCACTGACGACTAGCTGGCAGGAGTTCGCGGCCGCCGCGCCTGAGCTGGCCGAGTTCGGACGGGAGCGGATCGAATCCACCCGGATGGTCACGCTCGGCACGATCCGCGGCGACGGGTGGCCGCGAGTCAGCCCGTGCGAGGCCTACATCGTCGAAGGCGATCTGCTGCTGGGCATGATGTGGCGGTCGAAAAAGGCGCTTGACCTGCTGCGTGATCCTCGGATCACTGTGACCACGGTCCAGGCCGACCGCGAAGCCACTTACGGCGATTTGAAGCTGTACGGCTTCGCGGTCGATGTTCCTGACGAGGCTCGCCGCCAGGCTTATGCCGACACTCTGTTCGCCGCCATCGACTGGCGCCCTTCCGAGCCGTTCCACCTCTTTTCGTTGGACATCGCCCGGGCGGGGTTCATCAGCTTCGGCAAGAACCAGAAGCTGATGCGTTGGGCACCGGAAAGCGGAGTCGAAGTCATGCGGCATCCCGACGCTGCTAAGGACGAGGCTTAGACCCCCTCCGGCCGCGGCTTTTTCGGGTGCGGGTCAGCCCCTCCGGCCCTTCGGGCCACCTCCCCATGAATGGGGAGGACCCTACTCAGCCACCTCGCCCGATTCGCGCAGGTCGCGCAGCGGCATGAAGCTCCGGACCGGCGGCACGCGCTCGAAGTTGTAGGGCGGCGGGGGAGAGGTGGTCGCCCACTCCAGAGTGTTGGCCCGCCACGGGTCGTTGCCCGCGATCTCGCCGCTGCTCCAGCTGCGCACGATGTTGATCAGCAGCAGAAGCACGGAGAAGGCGATGAGGAAGGACGAGATCGTGATGATCGCGTTGGTGGCCGCCCACGCCTCGTTGGCGTAGGTGGCGATGCGCCGCGGCATGCCCTCGAGGCCGAGCGTATGCATGATCAGGAACGTGCCGTTGAAGCCGATGAACAGCGTCCAGAAGTTCCATTCGCCTAGCGTCCGTCCGAGCATCCGCCCGGTGATGTTCGGGAACCAGTAGTAGATGCCGGCCATGATCGTGAACACGCTGCCGCCGAACAGGACGTAGTGGAGATGGGCCACGACGTAGTACGACTGGTGGAGCTGCGTGTCGACCGGAACTGAGGCGAGATAGATGCCTGTGAGCCCGCCGATGAGGAATGTGGCGAGGAAGCCGAAGGCGAACTTCATCGGCACCGTGAATTCGACCGAACCCCACCAGGTGGTCGCGATCCAGTTGAAGAACTTGATGCCGGTGGGAACCGCGATCAGCATGGTCATCAACATGAAGAAGCCTTCGACGTAGGTGTTCATGCCGACGGTGAACATGTGGTGCGCCCACACCGTCATCGAGAGGAAGACGATGCCGAAGAGCGCGGCGACCATCGACATGTAGCCGAAGATCGGTTTGCGCGCGAAGACCGGGATGACCTCGGAGATCATGCCGAACCCGGGCAGAATCATGATGTAGACCTCGGGATGGCCGAAGAACCAGAACAGGTGCTGGTACAGCACCGGCCGTCCCGCCGTGGTGAAGAACTGGGTGCCGAGCTGGCGGTCGAACTCGAGGAGGATCATCGCCGCCGCCAGCGGGGCGCCGACGACCAGGAGCAGGATCGAAGTCGAGATCTGCGCCCACACGAACAGCGGCAGCCGCGAGAACTTCATGCCGGGCGCGCGCAGGGCCACGATGGTGGTGAGGAAGTTGGTCGAGGCCATGATGCCGCTGATCGCCCAGACGATGATGCTGAGGGCCCAGAAGTCGACCCCGAGCGAGTGGCTGTTGTACGCCTTCTCGGTCAGCGGCGCGTAGCCCGTCCATCCTGCGTTGAGCGCGCCGCCGGTGAAGAAGCCCGAGTAGTAGAGGAGGATCGAGACCGGGACCAGCCAGAAGCCCAGCAGGTTGACGCGAGGAAAGGCCATGTCACGCGCGCCGATCATGATCGGAACCATGTAGTTCGCGATGCCGGTCAAAAAGATCGTGACGAAGAAGAAGATCATCGTCACGCCGTGCGCGGAGATCAGCTGGTTGTAGGTCTCCGGGTCGACGACCTTGAGGTTGGGCTGTGACAGCTGCAGGCGGACGATCAGCGCGAAGACGCCGCCGATCACGAAGCTCAGGATGCCGGTGACCATGTACATGATCCCGATCAGCTTGTGATCGGTGGTCGTCAGCCACAGGCTGATCGGTTTGAAGAACGTGTCGTCGTAAGCCTTCGGCCTCGGGAGGACTGTGGTTGCCATCCGATTCCTATCCTACTAACCGGGCGACGCGCTTGGCGAGGCAGACGGTGACGCTGTTTTCTGCTGAGCCATCCATCGGTTGAAGTCGGACTGATCCATCGACTGCACGATGATCTGCATCGTCGAGTGGCCGACGCCACACAGCTCGGCGCATTCGCCGCGCCACGTGCCGACCTGATCGATCTTCAGCCACGAGAAGTTGTCGTAGCCGGGCACCGCGTCGGTCTTGCCCGAGATGGCCGGAACCCACCACGAGTGGATGACGTCGGTGCCGCGAAAGTCGAGCTTGACCAGGGTGTGCGTCGGGACTACGAACGGCGTCACGTCACCGGCCAGCGTGCCCTCCTGGTGAACGACCACGCCGTTCTCGTATTCGTAATTCCAACCGAACTGGTGGCCGCTCACGATCACGGTCATCTGCTGGTTGCTGATCGGTTGGAAGTCCTTCTGCAGCTCGACGAAGCTGTAACCCGCGATCGCCAGCACGATGATCAGCGGAATGATCGTCCACACGATTTCGAGCGGAGTGTTGCCGTGGACTTGGGGAGGCACGTAGCCGACCGGCTGGGTCGAGCGCCGGTAGCGGAGCACCACCCACAGCAGCGCCGCCTCGACGCCCAGGAAGATGATGATCGCCGGCACCGAGATGCCGAGATACGTGTTGTAGATGTCCTGCCCGTTCGGCGAAACGGGGTTGGGGAAGATCGGGTGCAGGCCGCCGACGTCGCACGAGCTGAGCGCGACGGCAAGCGCCACGAGACCGCCGAATGTGATCAGCGCGCGGAATACGCGAGTCGTCACGACCGCAAGTATATCGGCGCCCCGATTCGCAACCCGGCGACCGGATAGAATCCAGAGGCGATTGTGGCCGCAGCCCGAAAGCCTCGATTCGTCGACGTCTCGAATCCCAGCCTGTCCGTCGATTGTCCCCGCTGCGGACTGCGGACGGCGCGCTTTGTCGACCACTGCCGAAACTGCGGCTACAAGCTATGGCCGTCGAGCGTCGTGGCTTCGGCCGCGTTCCAGGCCTGGCGTGCCGCCGACCCGGCCCGCGCCAACGCATCGCGATACGACCTCGAGCTGCCGGCTGAGCCGGTCGACCTGACGATCGACTACGCCGCCCGCGCGCACGAGCTCGGTATTCACCTTTTCCCCAACAGCAACTTCCCGTTCGTAATCTGCGCCGGGGCGTTCTTCCTGGCTTTGGCGGCGATCCCGTTTCCCTCGGGCACATTCCGGATCGTGATGGCGGTGATCGGGGGTGTGATCTTTCTGTGGGGCGTAGTAGGTTGGGTGCTGGTGGAAGACGTCCGGATGTATCCAGGCGAGAGCCCCGAGCCGCACGGCGAGGTGCATCACTGATGGCAGTCGCCAGCCTGCAGCGCGAGCCGACCCCTCAGTACCCGGCGATCAAGCCCGGGATGATGGGCATGTACATCTTCCTCGCCTCCGAGGTGATGTTCTTCGGAAGCCTGTTCGCGATGTACTTCTACCTGTTTGGATCCCACATCGTCTGGCCTCCTCCACCGCCTTCCTCGAGCAGCGAGTTCTACGTCGCGGTATGGCCAATCCCCGTCTTCAACACCATTTTTCTGTTTTCGAGCGCATTCACATGCCACTTCGGATTGGACGCCCTGGCGCATGACAACCGGCGCCGGTTCTTCATCCTCTGGACGACGACGATCGCGCTCGGCGTGCTGTTCGAGGCGGGTCAGCTTTACGAATTCATCAGCGCGTTCAACCGCGGCCTGAACCTCACCGCCAACTCCTTCGCCAGCGCGTTCTTCGCCATGACCGGTTTTCACGGCGCCCACGTGCTCGGCGGTTTGATCCTCCTGACGCTCATCCTCTATCGCGCCGGGCGAGGCCAGTTCTCCTCGCGCAACCACGTCGGCCCGGCGGCGGTCACTCTTTACTGGCACTTCGTCGACGTGGTGTGGTTCTTCCTTTTCATAATTCTCTATGTGGGGGTGGCGCTCGTCCGATGAAGGTGCTGGCCGCGCTCGCGGTTGCGGTCGTGCTTGCCGCGTGCGGCGGCGGCGGAAGCGGCTCGAGCGCTCCGGCCGGCTCGATCCAGGTGACGATGACGGAGTTCAAGTTCGACCCCTCGACGATCAACGCGACTCACGGCAAGGTCGTCTTCTGGCTCATCAACTCGGGTACGACCCAGCACGACCTGGCGATCCGCGACAGCGGGGGCACCCGCATCGCCGTCAGCGAGCTGCTCTCCGCCGGGGACACCAAAGAGTTCGACGTCAACGACATCGCGGCCGGGACCTACACCATCTTCTGCACGCAGCAAGGCCACGAAAGCTCAGGCATGAAGGGGACGCTGACCGTTACCTGAAAAGGGGTTCGGGTCT
>VBGP01000091.1:0-10157 GCA_005880795.1 Chloroflexota bacterium
CATCAGGTCGCGGTTGACCCAGATGTTGGGCTGGGTCCAGCTCTTGCCGGCGACGCCGAAGATCGTCACGGTGGCGTCGAGGATCGAGAAGAAGCGGGCCTTCATCAGGATCTCCTGGTGCATGGAGGCCTCGGTCGCAGTTGGAAACTCGGCCGCTCCGGTGACCATGAAGCTCGCGGCCTGGAACATGACATAGCGGCGCATCATGTCGGCCACCAGGTCGGGTGGCGGCGGCTCCGGCTCGATGGTGCGGATCCCGCCGATGAAGTCCTTGTTGAACAGGCCCTCGGGAATCCCGGTCAGCGGCACAGCGCCCGGGACCAACGGCTCCGCGCTCACGTTGCGGAGGTGAAAGAGCGGCTCCGGGTCGTTGATCGTCTCGCGGAGCCGTCCGCCGCGGACCTGGATCTCGGCGGTCAGCCGCTCAGAGGAGGTCAGCACGTCGACCTTGCTCCACGAGAGGTTGGCGCCGGTGAACCCTCCGGAAGGGCTGCCTGACATCAGCGGGCAAGGATAACTCGGCGGCCCCCAAACCACACCCTGGAGAATGACTTCCGTGAACCTCGACGAGGCACGAGATCGGATCCGCCTCTGGCCCCACCTGAACGCATTCATCTCGGTGTCGGAGGAGAAGGCTGAAGGGATCGTGGTCGCGGTCAAGGACCTGGTCGACGTCAGGGGCATGGTCACGACGGCGGGCGGGATCATCCTCCCCGACGTCCAAGCCGCCGAAGACGCGCCGGTGATCCGCCGCATCCGCGAGGCCGGGTGCGTGATCATCGGCAAGACGAACCTGCACGAGTTCGCCTACGGCGTGACCAGCGTCAACCCGCACTACGGCACCGTGCGCAACCCGGCCGACCCCACCCGGGTCGCGGGCGGGTCGTCGGGCGGCTCGGCCGCCGCGGTGGGGGCGGCCCTGTGCGACTGGGCCATCGGCAGCGACACCGGCGGCTCCATCCGCATCCCGGCCTCCCTTTGCGGCGTCGCGGGTTTCAAGCCCGCGTTCGGCAGCATCGACATCTCCGGCGTGATCCCGCTGAGCAAGTCGCTGGACACCCTCGGGCCGATCGCGCCGAACATCGCCGCGGTGGCGCGTGCGTACACGATGATGTCGGGCGAAGAGGTGTCCCTCGACGGGCTTGCGGCGCCCCAGCTGGCGGTGCCGGCGGATTGGGTTGGCGACCTCGATGGACCGACCGCAGAAGCCTGGTCCAAAGTGTCGAACGGGCTGCCCGAAATCGAGTTCGTCGACCGCAACCGACTGTTCGAGGTCGGCCTGACCATCCTGCTGGCGGAAGCCGCCGAATACCACAGGCAATGGGCCACCGACCATCCGGAGAAATACGGCGCCGACGTGCTTCGCCTCATCCAGCGCGGGCTCGAGATTCCGATCGACGCATACCAGGAGGCGCTGCAGGAGAGGACGCAGCTGCAGGTTGCAGCGCAACGCGCGATGGAGGAGATCGACGCGCTGGTCCTGCCCGCCACGGCGATCGTCGCCCCGCCGGTCGACGCCGGCCCAGAGGTCCGCGAGCCGCTTTCGAGGTTCACCCGTCCGTTCAACACGACTCACCAACCGGTGGCAGTCCTGCCCGCGCGTTTGCCGCTCGGGCTTCCGGTGGGCATCCAGGTGGCCGGCCGCTCCAACGCAGACACCCTCAGGGCGGCGGCGTGGCTGGAGGGTCAAATGGGGTTCGAGCGCTGAAGTCCAAGGAGCTCTTTCCCGCCATCTTCAGCCGGCACGCAGCCGCGTACGAGCGCCGGCTCGACCAGATCATGGCGAGAGGCGAGGCTCGCGGACGGCAGCGTGTGATCGAGCTCGTCGACGCAAGAGCCGGGATGGCCGTGCTCGACGTCGCGTGCGGCCCCGGCACGTTGAGCCGGCGCCTCGCGGCGCTGGTCGCGCCCGGGGGCCAGGTCGTGGGGATCGACCTTGCGCACGGGATGGTCGAGATCGCGCGGTCGGCCGCGATACCCAACGCGCGTTTCGAGGTCATGGACATGGAGGAGCTCTCCTTCCCCGTCGCCTCCTTCGATGCGGCGGCCTGCGGGCACGGCCTGCAGTTCTCACCGCATCTCGACCGCGCGCTGCACGAGGTCCGGAGAGTGCTGCGGAATGGCTCTACCTTCGCCGCGAGCGTCCCGGTGACGCCCTTGCGGGACTCGGTCTCTGCGCTCCTCGACCCGGTCATCGACCGCTGGCTTCCGCCAGCGCCTCGCGCCGTCGACCAGGATGCAACGCGGCAGACGGTCGCCGACGCTGACGCACTCAGCTCGGCAGCCCTGGCCGCGGGCTTCGAATCGTCGCGTGTCGAGGTCGTCGAGGAACGGGTGGTCTGGGAGTCGGCCGACCAGCTCGTGTCGCTTTGCAGCAGCTGGTGGGACTGCGCCGCGCGCCTGGAAGGAGTGGATGCCGGGAGGCGCCGCCGGTTCATCGAGGCGGCGACCGAGGCATTGAGGCGCGGGCATCCGGGTGCCATCGAGACCACCGGTCGCAACCACGTTCTGTTCGCCGTCGCCTGATCGGGTTGCGGCCACCTCCGGTGCGTTTGTCAAGTAACCGGGGGAAGTTCGACTGCTCTTCGTCACACTGCTTTGCTGAACGTGCCGCATCCGAGCGCGATGCTCCGGCTGGTCGCCTTCGCGGTCGCAGCCGGGCTTGCGCTCGCTGGAGTGCAGCCGCTGGTCGCGGCCGCGGCCGGCGCCGTGGACTTGCGCTGGGCGTTCGGCCTGACGGGGCCGGCGATGATCACGGCGGGGCTGATCTTCGGGGCCGGACGGGTCTTCAGCCGGGGCGACGTCGTTCAGCCGCCCTGGTACTCGGCCTGGCTTCTCCTACCCGGGTCCTTCGTGCTGGCCGGCGCCGCGGCGATGTGCATCTTCGGCGCGCTGGTCGAGTTCTCCCTCATCCCCTGGACGCTCTGGGTGCTGCTGATCTCGGGCGGGTTGCTCTGGGTCGCGGCGATGGTGCTGGTGCGCAGCCACTCGCACTGACTTGTCGCGTTCTCATAGAAAGAGCGATGGCGAGTCGGCCTCGCACGTTCGGGACAGCCCCTCCGTCGGCTTTGCCGACACCTCCCCATGAATGGGGAGGACCTGTACGCCCTTAGCCCGCGGCCCGCGAGTGCATCATGCCGGCGCCGTCGGCGAGCGATCGCCGGAAACAGACGGCGACCCACATCCGGTACGGCCGCCACCGCTCAGCTATGGCTTCGAGCTCCGCGATGTCGGGTTCGTGCGTGAGCCCGTAAGCCGTCCGAATCGCCTCGAGCAGCCGTCGTTCCGTCGTCGGGAGCTCGTCGACCGCACTCAACGCTCGCAGCCTGATCAGCTGCGATCCGAACTCGCCAATCCCCGCGAGCCGCTTCAAGCGCTCGAGCGACGCGTCAGGCGGCAGAGCGCGCAGCGTCTCGGTGTCGAGCTCGCCTGCCAGCGCGGAATGACCGAGCGCATTCAGGTACTCGACCTTTCGCCCGAAGAGTCCTTTGAACGATCTCATCTGGACCAGCACCTCAGGGACCGGAAAGCTGTACAGGCGATGGCCGTGAATGTCGATCGACGGGCCCAGCTCGCGGCACATCCTCTCCTTGACGCCCTGTCCCTGGCGCATCGAGATCCGGGATGAGATGAGGCACCACGCCGCCGCCTCGTAGGCGTTCGACCAGTTGACGGGGCGAAAACCGGGAAACATTCGCTGCAGGCGGTCGACGACCGGGTCGCGCTGCCCGACCTGCGGCCAATCGCGACCGTCAACGTCGAGGCTCAGGATGCGCGAGGTCTGGCGCTGGACCGCGCCGACTGGCGCATCTCCGTAAACGATCCCGTGCACGCGACCCTCGGCCTCCTGGGTCAGGCAGACGCCGACCGGGGCCCAGTCGCCATCCGTCAGGAAGGCGAGGTGGAGATGACCTTCTGTCTTGCCGCCCTCGGAGGGAGCCTCATGCCAGGCATCGATGAACCCCGCGCTTTCCCGCAGCGAGTAGCCGCCGAGCGGCTCGAGGTCGAATGAGCTAGGCGAGCTTGATCCGGTTGGCGCGCGGGCCCTTCTGGCTCGTCTCGATCTCGAAGCTGACCCGCTCACCGCCGGCCAGCGAATCGAAGTTGATGCTCGAGTCGAGGCCGGTCCGGTGGAAGAAGTACTCCTTCCCGTCCTCCGCCGCGATGAAGCCGAATCCACGGTCGGAGACAAGCTTCTTTATCGTCCCTGTCGGCATCCCCCTTACTCCTCTTCTCGAAAGCTAGTCGCGAACGCACGGGTCCTTTCGAGAAGATCCGACCGCGGCGAACATCCCCGAACTACCCGGGGACACGCCTACCTTACCACCCGATCTAAATGGCGAGAAGAGCGACTCCTGCGAGGGTGGCGGCGGCGCCGGAGAGCTTCAGCGCCGCCCTCCCGCCCTCCCGCAGGCGCCACACGCCCCAGACCGCGACAGCCACGATGGCGAGCTCGCGAACCGGCGCCACCACAGCAAGTGGCGCGAGGCTGAGCGCCCACAGAACGAGGAAGTAACCGGCCCAGAAGAAAAAGCCGATCACGGCTGATTGACGCCAGGTCGGAGGCGGCGCCGTGGACGGCGGGCGATACGCTCCCAGAGCTGACGCCGCCCACACGGACAGCAGCAGCCCGATCGCCATCAGCATGAACAGGAGCCATGCATAGAACCACGGCGTGGCAAGGCGTACGCCGACCCGATCCACGGACGTGTAGGCCGCGATCGCCACGCCGGTGAGCAGGGCCGGAAAGGTGGCGCGCCCGCTCGCCTGCGAAACCGCGACCGCCATGATCCCGACCAGCAAAAGGCCGACTCCGATGAGCTGCGGCGTCGCCAGTCTTTCGCCGAGCACGACCAGGCCGACCGTCACGCTGAGGAGAGGCGCCGAGCCGCGAGCGATCGGGTAGACAGCCGACAGCTCGCCGCGGCGATACGCCGCCGAGAGCAGCCACAGGTAGGCGGTCTCCAGCACCCCGGAGACAAGGCAGTAGAGGATGCCCGTGGGCTGGATGCTGGGGCGACCGAACAGCCACCAGGCGGGGACCAACGCGAGCGTCGCGACGATGGCCGCCATCACGGTGGCCCGCCGAAAAGTCGTGATCGGGTCCCCGCTGACCTTCACGAGGATGTTCCATGTGCCGTGGAAGGCCGCAGCCACCAGCGCCATCCCGACCGCGATCGCGATCAAGCCGCTGCTATGCCGCCCGGCGCGGCCGGGCGACCAGACGTCCCAGGAGCCGGAACACCTCGGGGTTGACCACCAGCCCGTTGTGAGATCCCCAGACCTGGAGCGCCGGAATGTCGGGACGCAAACATGAGCGGAAGTTGACGACATCGTCGGTCTTCGTGTAGATCGAGGTCGTCGGCACGATCGGAGCCAGCTTCAGGTCGTAGGTGAAGCGACCTTCGGAATTCAGTCTCCGGCCGTAGACGAGCTCGTTCGCCGTCGTCACCACGCCGACGGCGTGATGCGTCACCGCGGCCAGGTCGGTCCAGTCGGCCAGCGGCGAGCCGAGCGTGATGACCTGCTCGATGTGCTGCGGGCGGCGCTGCGCAAGCACCTTGGCCAGGAGCCCGCCGCGGCTGTGGCCGACCAGGGTGATGCGCGATCCGGTCTCCTTCTCGAGCTCGGCGACCTTACGGCGAAGGTCCGAGATCAGGCGCTCGGAGTGCTGGATGTTGAGCAGGATCCCCGAGAGAAAGGTCTGGTAGCCCACCCGGCGAAGCCAGCCGTCCATCACGCGCAAGGTCCAGTCCCCCGCCAGGAAGCCGGGGATGAGGAGAACGGGGCGGCCGTCGCCATGCGGCACTCCGCGGCCGCGAAACACCGGGTCGCGAAGCAGGGCGGAAAGCTCACGAATCGCAAGCGGGTCCCACAACCTCACAGCGGACGATGGTAGGTCGTCGACCGAGCGGCAACGTGGCGTAGGAAAGCCACCGATCGGAAGCAGGCGGTGGCGGGCGGGGACCCCTCCTGCTTGCAGTCCACTCCCCTGAATTGCTTGGAGTTATTGAACATACAGTATGTTAATTTATTTGGGTGAGCCGAAAATATCGCCTCGGGCGGCGCGAGGCGTCCGTGGACCGGACGGCCGCGGCGATCCTCGACGGCGCGCGAGCCCTGGTCTCGGAGGGCCAAGGGGCCGGAGTCAGCGTGGGTGCGATCGCCCGGAGGGCGGGGGTGTCGCGCATCACCGTTTACAACCGTTTCGGCTCGAAAGCCGGCTTGCTGCAGGCGATCACCCCAGCTCCCCATTCCGACCCTGCCGAACCGGCTGCCTCCGACCCGCGCGAGGCGGTGCGGCGGCACCTGCTCCAGGCGTGCGCCCGGTGGGCCGCCGACCCCTCTCTCTACCGGCACCTCCCGAGCGCGGGCGGGAGCGCTGACCGGGAGGTCGAGCACCGGCTCGCGGAGCGGCTGGCTGCCGTCGACGCCCTCCGTCCGGGGTGCTCGCTGAAAGAAGCCGAAGACGTGCTCGCCGCGCTGAGCTCCTTTGGGATGTTCGACCAGCTCCACAGAGACGGTCGCCGGACGTACGCAGCTGTCGCGGAGATCCTGATGCGTCTTGCCTCCGGGATCCTCGCGTACCATCCATGACGCATTGCGGCATAGGACTCTTCATGCAGGCGCTTCATAGGTGGAGCGCGTATAGAATCCCGTCGGAGCCCGCCGCGGCTTCGTAACGGAGAAAGCGCTCAGCACACAAAGTGGCAACCGTCTCAGAACCACCCCATAGCCGGCGGCCCGGACGGCTGCAGGTTTCCGCCTCCATCCTTCCCCACCTGCGCCACATGGGCCGTTGGGATCCGATCCCGCCGATGTGGCTCGAGGGCCGCTTCTCGTTCGAGTTCCTCAGCCTGATCCGGGACCCCGTCTTTCGCGGCGACGACGTGCCGCCCGGACTGCGCAAACCAGTTCTATTGATCCCGGGTTTTCTGGCGGGCGATTGGACTCTTCGCACCCAGTTCGACTGGCTGCGCCGGGTCGGCTATCGCCCGCGCCTCGCCGGTGTGGCATTCAACGTGATGTATTCGGAGGTCATGCTCAGGCCGCTCATCGACACGCTGGTCGCGATGCACCACAAGACCGCGTCTCGCGTCTCGGTGATCGGCCACAGCCGCGGCGGCGTGCTCGCGAAAGTCCTGTCGCACCGCAAGCCGGACCTGGTCGAGCAGGTCATCACGCTCGGCTCTCCACTGAACGACCCCTTCGACGTGCACCCGCTGACGATGGCGGGCGTACATGCGGCGCATCTTTTCAACGCAGTCCGCTACGGACATCCGGCCTCGGTCGAGATGCGCTTCCTGCGCGACCTGCGAGCCGCACCGCGCGTTCCCACGACATCGATCTATTCGCGCTCGGACGGAGTCGTCAACTGGAAGGCATGCCTGCGGCACGACCTCAACTCGATCGAGGTGCACGGCAGCCACCTCGGACTGGCCGTGAACCCCGAGGTGTATCGGATCGTGGCCCATCTGCTGCCCGCGCCGTGGCGCCAGACGTAGCGCACCAGTAACATCGCTTCCTGACGGGAGCTCGCGAAACCCCTTGGGAGACGCGGGCTGAGAGGGCGCTGCGCGCCGACCGAATGAACCTGAACTGGGTAATGCCAGCGGAGGGAGAGCGATGAGCGACGTTGCGACCCGGCAGTCCGATGCCTTCGGCAAGGTCGAGGTCCACGGCATCGAGGCGATTCCAGCGCGCGATCGCCACGGCTCGCCACGCGATCTCGCTTTTCTTTGGGCAGGCGCGTTTGTCAACTACGCAAGCCTCTTCACCGCCAGCCTGCTGACCACGTATTACGGTCTCGGGGTCTGGGACGGCCTGGTCGCGACGGCCTCCGGCACCGTCGCAGCCGCGGTGATCCTGGGTCTGCTCAGCAACACAGGTCCGCGATCTGGTCTGCCCCAGATCGTCTTCACGCGTGGGATCTTCGGGTTGCGCGGCTCGTATCTCGGCGCCGGGCTGACTCTGTTCCTGGCGACAGGTTGGTTCGCGGTCGATTGCGTGATCGCGGCGCAGGCGGGTGCGCAGCTTTTCGGTGGAGGCAACCGATGGTTGACCTTCGGACTTGTCCTGGTGATCGCCGCGATCAGCGTCGGCGTGGCCGTTTTCGGTCACCAGACCATCAAGGTCCTCGAGACATACGGCGCAGTCGCCTTCGCTGTCCTGTCGGCCGCCCTGTTCATATTTCTCGCGCCGCAATTCCACTGGGGACAGGGTGCGGTCGCGACGGGTTCCGATTACGCCGGCGCCTTCGTCCTTGGTTTCATGACGTGCTTCGCACTCGTCGCTTCGTGGTACCCGTTTGCAAGCGACTACTCCAGGTACCTTCCGGCCGCAAGCCCGACTCGGTCCGTCACCTTGTGGCCGGTCGTGGGCATCGCGCTGCCGATGACCGTGCTCGGCCTCTTCGGTCTGCTCTTGCCGACCATCGACGCAAAGCTGGCGGCCAACCAGGGAGTCCTGGCAGTCATCAGCGCGCACGCGCCGACGTGGGTGGCGATCCCCTTTTTCGTCTTTATCGTCGTGGGCGAGATCTGGGCCAACTACCTCGATGTCTACACCGCGGGGTTGGTGACGCTCGCGATGGGCATCAGGCTCCAGCGCTGGCAGACGGCGCTCGGGTGCGGCCTTCTCGGCACCGCGCTCGCGACCTACGCGGTGCTGGTCAGCGACTTTCACGTCGCGTACGAAGACTTCCTGATCCTGACCTATCTGTGGGCGCCCGCCTGGGCCGCGGTCGTGCTGCTGAGCTTCTTCGTATTTGAAATCAAAGGCCGGCCCGCGCTCGCGCTGGGGGCATGGCTTGCCGGCACCGCCTCGAGCCTGCTCTTCGTCAACTACGTCAACCTGTTCGGCAACCTGGCGGCCAAACCCGCCTTCTTCAACGACCGGCTGATCTCGGCGCTCCACGGCGCCGACCTTTCGGGGCTGGTCAGCGTCGGCGTGGCGGCAGCGGTCTACTGGGCCGGCCGGCGCTGGAGTCGCGCTTGAAGCTCCCGGTTGCGCTGACGATCGCGGGCTCGGATTCAGGGGGCGGAGCCGGCATCCAGGCCGACCTCAAGACGTTCGCCGCGCTCGGCGTCCATGGCGTGTCCGCGATCACGGCGATCACCGCGCAGAACACCACCGGCGTCACCGACATCCTCGAGCTGCCGACATCGTTGATTCGCGAGCAGATCAGGGCGGTCGTGGAAGACCTCGGCGCCCAATCGGCCAAGACCGGCATGCTGTCGAGCGCGGAGATCATCGCGACCGTGACGGACGCCATCACCCAATATCGCGTGCGCAACCTCGTCGTCGATCCCGTGATGGTCGCCAAAGGCGGGGCCAGGTTGCTCCGCGACGACGCGGTCGGCGCGCTTCGCCGGCAGCTGGTCCCGCTGGCGGCGATCGTCACTCCCAACCTGCCCGAAGCGGAAGTGCTGCTTGGTCGCGGAATCGTCAGCCTTGAAGAGCGCCGGCAGGCCGCACGCGACCTCGTCGCGATGGGCGCGCGGGCCGCTGTCGTCAAGGGCGGCCATGCGGCCGATGAGACAGTCGTGACCGACGTTTTCTTCGACGGATCGCAGATCGTCGAACTTCAGGCCGAGCGCATCGAGACGCGCAACACGCATGGCAGCGGCTGCGTGTTCTCAGCCGCGATCGCCGCCTGGCTGGCTCGCGGTGCAGAGCCTCTCGATGCGGTTCGCGAAGCGAAGAGCTTCATCACCCAGGCGATCGCAAATTCTCTCGAGTTGGGCCACGGCCATGGACCCGTCAACCCGATGTTCGCGCTCCGGGATGGCGGTTAAGCTTTTCGCCGATGAGCAAGCGAAAGCGCGCCCCCAAGCCGACGCCGGACGAGTCCACAGACGACGCCAGCGTCAAAGAGGACATGGTGCACGTGACCCCGGACCTGCTTTCCGGAAGTCCCGACATATTCGCTTCCAAGAAACCCGCCGGCGAAGCCCCGGAAACGACCGAGATGCCCGAGGCTTCCAGGCCCCCTGAGACAGTCGCGGAACCGATCGAACCCGAGGCAATGGCGTCTGCGGAACCGCCGGAGGCCAGCCCAACGCTGACCCCAGAGGCGCCTCCGCAATCCTTTGCCGCGCCGGCTCCGGAGCCCGCCGCTGCGCCGCCGCCCTACGTCGACGCGGTTCCGTACCCAC
>VBGP01000091.1:10168-12927 GCA_005880795.1 Chloroflexota bacterium
GGCATCTTCGCCTTGCTGGTCGTGATGTCCGGTGTCGACCTGACCGAAAACGGGTGGCCGCTCTTCATCTTGATCCCGGGGCTCACGCTGCTGGTCGTCGGCTTCATCAGCTTTGGTTCGGTGGCCACGATTCCTGGGGGCATCGTGACCATGCTGGGTCTCGTGCTCGCGTACGCGAACAGCACCGGCGACTGGCCGATCTGGGCTTACGCGTGGGCGCTGGTCGTGCCGGGAGGCATCGGGCTTGGCATGTACTTGCAGGCCCTCCGCGATCGCGACCTGCACGCGTTGAGAACCGGGCGCACGTTGATGTTCATCGGCCTGATGATCTTTCTGATCGGCTTTGTCGTGTTCGAGTCGATCCTGGGCGTCAGCGGCCGCGACTACTTCGGCCCGGTCGGTAAAGGTGCGTTGCCAGGACTGCTGATCATCGTGGGCATAATCCTGCTCGTGCGCAGCGTGCAGAGGAGCCGGCAGATCTAGACCGCGCGGATTCGCGACTCCATCTGATCTCGGGTCGTCTGGTACTCGACCGCGGTGCGGTAGGACTTGAATCCCATGGTGCGATTGATCTTCAGCATGGGCCCGTTCGACTCCGCATTTTCAGTCACCACCCATTCGGCGTCGGGGTACAGGTCGCGTACATGCAGAAGCATCGCGGCCTTGATCCATTTGCCCAGCCCTCTGCCCCGCGCGTCGGGCCGCACGCCGGTGAACTGCTGCTCGAGCATCTTGCGGCGGTACGGATACCAGGAAACGTCCGTCATTCCGGAGATGGAGCCGTCCGATTCTCGCGTCAGCACCTCGTGCGGCACCTCTCCGGTGAGCGCGGTCACCTCGTAGTAGTGGCGAATCTTCTCCGGCGTGACGACGATGTCGCCGATGTCGAGGTTCTCGAAGGGGATGGTGTTCAGAAGGGTGGTTCGCTGCGCGGCAAACTCGGGCAGCATCGCCTCGGGCAGCGGCCCGTCATAGATCTCGAGCTTGGTTTGAGGTGAGCGCGTGGCGCCTTCGTCGTTCCAGCGCTGCATCATCGACCAGTCGACGTCCGACAGCTTGAGGCGGCTCTCGATATCGGTCAGCTTTGGTTTGCCGCCGAGCCAGGTAAGGAATGCGTGGCCGCTGGCCTGGTCCGTGTGCATGCCCACGACCGTCGATCCGCGTTCGTCCATGAGGCGAGCGATCACCGGCAGCCACAAAGTGGCGATCCCTTTGCGACGCTCCTCGACTCGCACGTATGCGTCCGCCCAAAAGAGATGCTTGTTCGTTTCGTATTCCGGGTTGGCGGGAGTGACGGATTCTCCGTGGAACCAGCTCACCATCACTCCATCGCGCGAGATCTCGTAGTAGTGCTGTAGATCGAACGGGTTCGGCTTCTTCATGGATTTCTCGACGACTTCGTCCGGCTCGAACGGGTCATCGGGGCGCAGCTCTTTGTGGCGCAGCCGGCGAAGCTGGTGATACCTGTTCCAGAAATCGCGTCCGGCAGAATTCGGATCCACCGGAGTCGGGACAAGCTGCCGAATCATGAAGCGTCGATAATCGCACAGACGTGAAATCGCGGCCTTTCAAGGTTGGTGTGACGATTCATCCGCAGCAGTGCACCATCCAGGAGCTGCGCGATGCATGGCGGCGCGCCGATGACCTCGGCGTGGACAGCATCTGGTTCTGGGATCACTTCTTTCCGCTCTACGGAAATCCGAACGGTAATCATTTCGAGTGCTGGTCCATCCTCGCGGCGGCCGCGATCGATACAAGGGCTCCGCAGATCGGCCCCATGGTCACGTGCGCCGGCTATCGCAACCCGGACGTCCTCGCATCAATCGCGGCGACCGTCGATCAGCTCTCGGGAGGCAGGCTCGTCCTTGGATTGGGGGCGGGTTGGTTCGCGCGCGACTACGCCGAGTATGGGTTCGATTTCGGCGAGGCACGTGACCGGGTGCGGCTGCTCAAAGAGGTGCTGCCGCGCATCAAGCAGCGAATCAAGAAGCTGAGGCCGGGCCCGGCCGGTCCGATGCCCCTGTTGATCGCAGGCGGTGGCGAGCAGGTGATGCTGCGCCTGGTCGCCGAGCACGCCCAGATGTGGAACTCGATCGCATCAACCGGGGAGTTCGCGCGCAAGTCCGCCCTGCTCGATGACTACTGCCGGAGGATCGGGCGCGACCCGGCCGAGATCGAGCGGACGGCCAATGTCGGCGGGCTCACGCCGAAGGTGATCGACGAGTGGCTGAAGGCGGGGCTTCAGCACTTCGTGCTCCGGATGGCACATCCGTTCGAGACGAAGGACGTGGAGCGGCTGCTGAAGGTCCGCGACTCCTAGCCACAACGGCAACGGAGCTTATTTGTGGCCGGCCCACTAACAATTTACATGGGCCGGGCATAGCATTTTGTGCACCACACCCTCTTCGCGGCGCGAAGCCTCCTACCGCATGGCAGGAGGCTTCGTCATTTCTAGCCCACTGATTCCGCACGTCTGGCATAGCGAGGCGGAATTCGCCTCAGGCGGCTTTGACAGCGGCCACCAGCTTCGTCAATGAGTCTTTCGCGTCGCCGAAGAACATCACCGTGTGCGGACCGTACATGAGCTCGTTGTCGATGCCGGCGAAGCCGGGACGCATCGAGCGCTTCATGAAGATCACGTTTTTGGCCTGGTCCGCGTTGAGGATCGGCATGCCGTAGATCGGGCTGCCAGGCGTGCTGCGCGCGGCCGGATTGACCACGTCGTTGGCGCCGACGATCAGGGCTACATCCGCGTTCTT
>VBGP01000209.1:0-2444 GCA_005880795.1 Chloroflexota bacterium
CGAAGGCTATGGCTGGGACGATCGGCCGGTACTCGCGCCCGCGTTGGGGGCGCTTGCCGCCATAGCCTTGTGGATGGGCGAGTTCGAGGAGGGAGAGCGTTTGCTCCGCCGCGGTTGGGAAGTCGTCCACGCAGACATTGACCCTGCGGTCGCGGTGCTGCTGCACATGGTGACGGGTATGTTGCATAGCGGTCGCGGCGAGCATCAACCGGCACTCGAGGCGCTGACCGCGGCGAAGCAGGCCCAGTCGCTTCTCACCGGCGTGCACATTCTCGCACCGGTGATCGCCGAATGGCTCGCTTGCCTCGGGATGCCGGATGAAGCGCGCGCAACGCTCGATGAGTTCTCCGCCGGACACGAATGGATGGACGCCATTGACCTCGCGCGAGCAGCAATCAGCCTGGCCGAGGGCGACCCCGCCACGGCGCTGGCTGTCCTCGGTGACGTTCACCGTATGGTGCCGCCACTCAGCTTTCCGGCGTACGCACTCGTCGAAGCACACGTGCTCACTGGCCTCGCGCACCTAGCTCTGGGTCATCGGAGCGCCGCCGCCGCCGCCGCCGAGGCCGCGCTCGCTGCCGCCGAGCCAGATCGGCTGATCTTCCCGTTTGCCATGTACAGGGCCGCGGAGCTGCTCGACGCGCTCCCGAGTCACGAAACGGCTCATGGCGCGCTTCTCGCCGACATCGTCGACCTGCTGCGCGGCGCACCGGCGCCGAGCACCGAACGAGCGCGCCTGTCGCAACCCGAGGAGCTCAGCCCGAGCGAACTCCGCGTACTGCGATATCTGCCGACAAACCTGACGCGGCCGGAGATCTCGGGAGAGCTCTACGTCTCTATCAACACGGTCAACACGCACATCCGCAGCATCTACTCCAAGCTCGGTGTGCGCGATCGGTCTTCCGCCGTTCAGCGCGCACGGCAGCTGCGGCTCCTTTCAACCGGGCTCTCGCGAACCTCGCCGAAATAGCCCGTAGCGCCGGCGCGCACGCACAATCACCAGATTCTGGTGTCGCCGACTCACTGGGTCGGGCGGCAGGATGGTCGCGTGGGCACCGCGCTGGGCCTGTACACGATCCGGATAAAGGGGCGGCTCGGAGCTACTGCCTTATCCGCCTTTCCCTCGATGGTGCCTCAGCTGAACGCAAACGAGACCGTGCTCACCGGTTGGCTTGAAGATCGGTCTGCGTTGTTCGGCGTCCTTGCACAGATCGAAGCGCTCGACCTCCAACTGCTCGAGCTCCGACGGATCCGAGCGGAACCCCAATCGCCGCAATCAGGCGACGAATGAGAGCGTTACCGTGACGACAACCGCCAGTCGGCGCCGTCTTGTCGAAGCGGGCAAGTGACGTGACACGCTGGACCTTCGAGCCGGGACATGTGATCAGCGGGACATCCGACCAGGCGAGCCCGTCGAGCAGCGAGCTGATTGTGAAAAGAAATATGCTGGCCATGAAAACGCGCCGGCGTCCGAGCAGGTCAGCCAGGCGTCCCCCGAGCAGCAGAACCCCACCGAAGCAGATCGAGTAGCCAGTAATCACCCACTGGAGCTTTTCCTGGGAGAAGTGAAGCTCCGTCTTGATCGATGGCAAGGCCACGTTCACGATCGCCGTGTCGAGCACGACCATGAACTGCGACAACACGATAACAGCGAGAGCGAGCACGCGGCCGTCTCTCGTTCCGACGGCATCGCTCACCGAATGCGATGGTCGCCCCGATCCAGGTGAGTCGCCATCACCTGACGCTGGTGATTCTCCGTACGGCCGATCCTTCCTCTCGCAACGCGGTGACGTGTTCTGCGCCGGCGAGATGCGCTGACAGGAGCTGTCCAGCTTCATCCAGCGCAGCGGCCGCTTCGTCAAGCAGCGGGGAGTAGGCCTGGAAAACGTGAGGCACCCCTGGGGTGATGCCGAGCGTGACCTCGACGTCGGCGGTGGCGGCCTGTCGCGCGAGGCGAAGCGCGTCGTCGAGGAGAACCTCGTGACTTCCCGCTTGGATGATCAGCGGGGGCAGGCCGGTCAGGTCGGCGAATACCGGACTGATCAGGCCAATTGCGGCGGCTTGTCCCTGCGTATAGTCAGCAACGCGGGGTTGGAGGAGTTCACGGCTAAGCAGCGGGTCGACGTCGCGCTTGGTTTCCATAGTGGTCCCGGCCAGGGTGAGATCGACATACGGTGACATCACGAACGCAGCGGCTGGCAGGGCCAGCCCGTGATCGCGAGCATTGACCAGGGTGGCGATAACGAGCCCGCCGCCGGCGGACTCTCCAGCGAAGGCGATGTTCGAAGGGGCGACTCCGCTGCTCAGGAGCGCTTCATACGCCGCAAGCGCGTCGTCAACCGCCGCCGGATACGGGTGCTCCGGAGCGAGCCGGTAGTCGACGGAGATGACCTTGGCATGAGTCCGCCGACCGACCTGCGAGGCCAGGCCCGCGGCGAGGAAGG
>VBGP01000209.1:2613-3289 GCA_005880795.1 Chloroflexota bacterium
GCGTCGAGGGTCTGTCGCTGCTGGGTGCTCATGAAGATCTCCTTTCCTAGGGTTGGCGGCGCTCCGGGTCCACGCGCCCTGCCAAATCCGCTGCTGAAATGTCCTGATGTGGCCCGGCTTACCCAGTCTTGCCGCCGGGTAGGTGAGGAGGCATCGCCGGATCACGGCGATCCGGGCGAACGGAATACCCCAAAGGGATCTTCCATGGTGTTCGGCGTCCTCGCCCTTGTGGAGGGACTCAACCCCGAGCTGCTCGATCTCCGGCAAGTCCGGGCGCTTCCGCGATCGCCTGAACGCGGCGCCCCCTAATCGTGCGCAATCGCCTGAATCAGGCGACGACCGCTCACCACAAGGGACGTCAAGCTGAGGGCCATTGCAGAAGGAGGAATTGGAAATGTCTATTGAACAACCGGTTAGCAGCATCGGCTTGCCGAATGCCGCACCGTCGACAAGCCGCCGCTCGTTCCTTGCCGGCGCAGGCGGCGCCGCGGTGGCCCTGCTCGGCGGCCGGCTGACTAGACTCGACAATCTGCTGGTTGGTGACGCGCTTGCGGCGGACACGGGTTGCCCACCAGCCACATTCGCGCCATTACCGGCAGGGGCGCTCGGGCCCCAGCTCAACGCCGAGGGCTACTTCGTCGGCCGGATCAGCGGTGACTTGTACTGGGTGACCGAC
>VBGP01000203.1 GCA_005880795.1 Chloroflexota bacterium
AATGCCCGCGATGATGCGGGGAATGATGGGCGGATGACGGAGGTGGGAGGTGAGCCACCCAAGGCCGCTCAAGATTTCGTCAGCGGCGTCCCAGAAGAGGACGCCCATCCGCCTTGTCGCGACGAAAGCGCACGAGGCCGAGCTGATTCGGGCGCTCGAGCACTGGACGGGATCACGACCAGAACGAAAGAACCGAGCCGGTCCGCAGGGAATCCGACATCAATTGAGATGGCAGCGCCGCGGACGCGCGACAGCCGGATCAAGCCGCGAACACGCGCCACTCCGCGGCCATTCCGGGGATGGCGATGCTGCCGCGCTCGACAAGGTCAATGTCGGACCCCGCGAGCAAATCCCGCACTGTATTGGACACGAGGATGTCGCCACGCTGGGCACGCAGCGCGATCCGGCCAGCGATGTCGACGGGCGGACCGCTTAGCCCTTCGCCAGTGATCCGACACTCGCCGGCGTGTATGCCAGACCGGAACGCACCCCCGCCTGTCGCCACCGCGATCTGCAATACGCGGGCGCACTTGATCGCGCGCGCTGGACTTGGGAAGCTGGCTGCGATTCGGCGGGGTCCGCTGCTCAAAATCCGGCCACCCCACCGCCCGACTTCGTAGACGGCCATCTCCTGAAATGTCGTCGCCGAACGCCTGAGGTCAACGTCGAGGTTAGAGACCATGATGGTCGCCAAGACCCGATCGGGTATCTCCAGGGTCATCTGACCGGTGAGGAACTCTTCGATCTCTCGGACGAGCGCCGCCGTGTCACCGGTCCACGGTAGATGGTCGGCGCCGGGCAGTTCGACCCACCGCGCCCCGGTAATCCCGCGCGCGATCACCCTGCCCATCTCGATTGAGACGGTCGAATCGGCCGACCGATGCATCACCAGAGTCGGCACGGAGATGCTGCTCAGAACCGGACGCACATCGACCTCGGCGATGACCTCCATCAGTTCGCGGGCAGATCCCGGGCTCGCTCCGTTCCGTCGCATCGTGGCCATCCAGCCGCGGAACTCGTCGTCGGCCGCAACGCTGGGCGCCCAGCGCTCGAGGTCAACGACTGGCCAGTTCCGCTCTGTAAATTCCGTCTGCTGCAGCCATGCCTCGGGCGGCACTCCGATCCCGTAGTCCTCGCCCCTGAGCATGCGGGCGAACGACCCGTAGATCACCAGTTTCGAGACGCGCTCTGGCTGGGTGGCGGCGAAAACCAGTGCTAGTGGTCCTCCTTCGGAGATGGCGTACAGGGCGGCCCGCCGCATTCCTACGGCATCCATGACCGCTCGAATGTCGTCGGCACGATCACTTAGAGTGCCGACGCGAACCCGATCAGATAGGCCGGTGCCGCGCTTGTCGAAGAGAATAACGCGCGCGAACCGGGCAAGCCGCTCGATGTAGGCCGCGTAGGTGGGTTGCAACCACATCTGCTCAAGGTGTGAGACCCAGCCGGGCACCAAGATGAGGTCGATCGCGCCCGTGCCCACAACCTGGAACGCCACGTTGATGCTCCCTGAGCGGGCGTAGCGAACTGGCTGCCGCGCGCCAGGCGGGAGGTGCGGAGACAGCCCCGAGCTCTCGTCGAGAGGGGCGATGCGGCCCAGCTGGGTGGCGATCTCACGCCGCGAGGGGGAGCCGAGCGTGTTCCGAATCCTCGCGATTCGTCATGCCCCGCGTGACGAATTCCGCGACCTCGCGCTCGCGCCGTGTCAAGTCTGCCATGGATACCGCCTACAGCCCCCGCCAATCTTATTTCAGGTTTTCCTAGTACCAAAACTCGTACCGAGTACGAGGGCTACCCGCAGCATGGCGCACTAGCGTTGCGCTTGTTCGGCAAGCGGTGGGATGCCGCTCGAGCAGAGTTAGGAGGGCACTTATTGTGCGGGCAACGGTCGCCGCCTACATCCTGATCCCCATCGTCGTTGCGGCCGCCTCAATACTGTGGGCGGTGTTCGGCCAGGCGTTGGCCGCCGGAGGGGTTGTGGTGCTGTTCATCGCTTGGAACATTTGGTCCGGAACGCGCGCGCACCGCGTCCGCGGCAGGAATTAGGTCATCAAAGGAGTGAATTACATGAAGCGATTTCTGGGCAGCCGGGTCGTCAGATTCTTGCCGGCGGTTGCATCAGCCGCGCCGTTCATGCCGTGCTGCTTCAACTACGCGCTCGGAACCAATTTGCCGATGCCCTGTTGTTTTGTCGGCAACAGTTTGATGCTCTGCTGCCAGCGATTCTTCAGTTGAGCCGAGGCAACTGATCACGAGCAGCACCGGCCCCCGCAGCCGGCGCGACGCTGACCGGCGGTGGCAACCCGCACCCCTGGCCTCGACACCGATGACTCACGACTCACCCGAACTGCGATAACGGCACGTACGGTGCCGTAGCCTGGGCGGGCTACTGAGCCGGGGTCGTCCCGAGGAGGGCCGTCCGCTTCGGGCGGCCTTTTTCCTCACTCGGCCTAGATCTGCTCTGCGAGGACCGGTTGCCACGGGTCGTCGACATTTACGTCGATTGGAAGCCGCGACCCGAGCGAAGCAGTCAGGCGCGGCCACGATCAGCCGGATAGCAGGGTGAGCTCAGGATCGTCGGAGGTGCTGGATCTCGGCCTTGCGCTCAGCCGGTTTCGCGGTCCTCGCTCAGTTGATCAGGGCCGAATGTGATTGCGTCTATCAGGCGGATTCGCATAATCACCAAGGAGAGAAGGAATGGCTGGTGATACCGCGGCGGTATCACGTTAGCTGGCGAACCAACGCGGTTCTGAATTCAAAGTCTGGTCGGGGGCCCGGGATTTGAACCCGGGGCCTCACGGTCCCGAACCGGCGTATTGGTGTTTCCTTCCGTATCCCGGCGGGTCCTCCAGTGTCCTCCTGTACTCAATCGCCGAGCTCGCCGTGACCTTTGGTGCCCTCCTGTGTCCTCCTGGTTCCGCGAGTGCGTGACACAGTTGTGACCTCCAGGGCGGCCCACACATCGCCGGCCGCATCTAGAGCCGAGCTTCGACGGTCTTTACCCATCCTCCTGGAAGCCGATTGTTTCGACGGCACCAGTCTCTGTATGTTCCGAGGGCCGCGACGACAACTTCCGCCTTGGTGCCCCTGATCGGCATCGGCAACCGGATCGTGCTGACCTCGCGCCGGCCGTTGGAATAGCTCCAATCCACAACCACGTCACCGAACATCGCGTTGGATTGCTTGTCCTGCAGATAGTCCCCGACCCAACTACTGAAACCACTGGCACTGAGCTCGTAGAGGATTGGGACGCCTGGCTCGTCCGGCGCCTCGCTCGGCAGAAAGAAATCCGGTGCTCGCCCCGCGGCCGCCAGCAGGTGCAATCGGTCACGCGGGAATAGCTCGATCGTCTTGTCCGTTCGCCACAAATCATCTGGCTTAAGCATCTTGTCCTCGGCCAGTTTCTCTCCTCCCCTGAGCAGAAGATCCAGCGGCGCCAGACCGTCGTACTCAAGTCGCTTTACCAGCTCGGAGCCCAGCCAGATACTGAAGATCACTGCGCTGTCCGATCCGTTACCGATGGCAAACCGCCATCCCGTTGCGTCCTTCAGGCGCGGATTTGGTTGCTGGCCAAGGAAGTTAAAGCCCTGGAAGCGTATTCGGCTCGAGCCGGCCCGGCGGCGAGCGTGCAGGAAAGCCTGCAACTGCGCCCTTTCGACTTCCCAATTTCGGCCGCGCTTGCGTGCAAATGCTGCGCCGTCAGGGCCGGCGCACCATCTACGCAATGTGGCAACGGTCAAGCCCTTCTCCGCAGCGACCGTCGTCAGGTCTCCCCAACTATCGCTCATCTCACCGACAATATATAATGCCGGGCAAATGAGCGTCAATTGGCCGCCTGCGCCAAACAGATCCAGATCGCAAGTGTCGGTTTCCCGTAAGCGACCGTTGTTCTCCATAACGTGACGCCGTGCCTTTCACTGTCATCTACGACGCGAACGTCCTCTACCCCTTCCATCTGCGCGACATCCTCATCCGTGTCGCCCAGGCTGGGCTGGTACACGCACGTTGGACAGACAAGATCCTCGACGAGTGGTTCGACAACCTGACCGAGCAGCGACCCGAGCTGACTGAGCGACTAAAACGGACCCGGACGCTCATGAGTGAATCTATCCGCGACGTTCTGGTGCAGAACTACGAGAACTTGATCGACGGCCTAAAGCTGCCGCACGACAAGGACCGCCATGTCCTCGCCGCTGCTATCAAAGCCGGCGCTCAGATCATCGTCACGTTCAACACCAAGCACTTTCCACCCGAGGTGATCGATCCCAATGGCATCCAAGAGATGGAAGCCCAAGATCCCGACACTTTCCTCTTTAACGTGATCGACCTAAACCCGAAGGCTGTCGCACAGGTGATTCGGGATATCGAAGCCGACTTGCATAGTCGGCCCGGTATCCCTTATGTCCTCGACGCGCTCGCTAAGGCCGGGCTTGCCCGCTCAGTAGAGGCGATAAAGGCTCACTTGTAGCCGAGCCCTAGTTCCTCGGCTTCGCGGGTGAGCTCGCGCGCAACGTCTCGGCGCTTCGCGTCGTCCTTCTGCTTGAACGCCATCAGATCCTCGAACTTGATTCGACGCCTTGGCCCCACCTTCCGCGCCGGCAGTTTCTCGTTCTCGATCAGCTTCACGACGTAAGGGCGCGATACGTTGAGAAGGTCCGCCGCCTGCTGCGTCGTTACCTCCTTCCCGTACGGCACGATCGTCACGGCGTTGCCCTGGCTCATCTCCCGAAGAACGCTCGCCAGCAATGCCAAAGCCTTCACAGGAACAGTAACTCTGCTCTCGTCCTCGAGAGTCAACGTCAGCATCGGCTCAAGCCGACGCTCTTCAACGGCCGCCTCCTCCCTCTCCGCGGCGGCGGCGGCGTCATTCCGCTGGCCCTCTTCTAGGGCGACTGGCTCTCGCTCAGCAAGTGAATTCTTCATTGCGGACCTCCTTTGGCTGTCACAATGATAACGGCTGGACGAAATGAACGCAACGATCGAAAGTAACGAAATCAAGCGGCAAAGGGTGCCAGAGAGTTGCATATCGCGGCGTCATGATGTTTAATGAGGCTTCA
>VBGP01000201.1 GCA_005880795.1 Chloroflexota bacterium
TGTGGCCGCCGCCAACGCGAGGAACGCCTGCTCCCCACCGGCGAACTCGTAGATCGAGGGTCGAGCCATGGAGCGATGTTAGCCCGGCGCGTGAGTCGCGAGCACCGCCCGGTGGTCGCACTGGTCACGTTTGGTCTCCGGCTTCCGTCATCAGCAGTAAGGGCGGAAACGCCTATTCCACGAGGAGGTCGAGATCGAACTTATGAGCAAGATCCTGTTGAGCCCTTATGTCAACTTGCAGGGCCGCGCCCGTGAAGCGATGGAGTTCTATCAACAGGCGCTGGGCGGTCGCCTCGAGCTACAGACCATGACTGAGCAAGGCGAAGTCAAGCCGGCCGGTCCGGGGGACTGGATCACGGAGGCGCGGCTCGAGTCTGACGGCGCTCTCATCGTCGGCACGGATGGCCATCCCAAGTTTCCGGCCAAGATCGGTGAAAACTTGGCGATTGCGCTCATCGGCACGGACAAAGAGCGCATCACCAAGATCTTCCACGCCCTGGCCCAAGGCGGTCAGCTGAAAGGGCCTCTGGCGAAGCGGCCGTCTGGCGCGGAGGTCGGCTACCTGCTGGACAAGTTCGGCATCAACTGGGTGGTGACCATCGAGAAGGCCTGAGCTGAGACCGCAATGATGGCGCGCCATCCGGGCACGAATGGTCGCATCCGGCGCGGTGGATCGCGCCATTCGTGCCCATTTGGTTGCGTAGGCATCGTGCGCTCGCGGGTGCGGGTCGTGTCAAACCGCTGTTGCGACTTTCGTCACACAGGTCGCGCTTGAATCCCCTCCGATGCGGCAGTTCACGGTCGGAAGCCTCAGCAAGCCTTGACTTAATTGATCGCTTAACGACAGCGCTTCTGGAGAACGCCGGCATAGAGTGGCGACGTGACCGAAGAGTCCGGCCGCCTGGCCGCGATCGCGGCGGCGTCAGATGCTTTCAGCGACGCGGTTCCAGACATGGATGCGCTGCTCGCGATCGTCGCCGAGCACATCTCCCGCGCGACGGGAGACCTTTGCGCGGTCGTCCTGCTGTCGCGAGACGGCAAGCGCATCGAGCCGGTAGCCGCCTACCACCCCGATCCTCGCATGCGCGAGTACGTCAGCGGGCTGATCGGCCGACCGATCGACATTGACGCGTCAGGTCCCTGGAAAACAGTTCTCCAGGAGCGGCGGCCGGTTGTCATCGCCATCGATCCCGACCGTCTGCCGGCGAACGTCGCCCCCCATCAGGCGCGGCACATCCAGAGATGGCGCATGCGCGAGTCGGCGATGCTGCCGATGGTCGCGCAGGACCGAGTCGTCGGCGGGCTCAACCTCAACCGATATGAGGGCAGCTCTCCTCTCCGCCCAGAGGATATCCAGCACCTGGAGGGTCTTGCGGCACGCGCCGGGCGCGCGATCGCGATCGCCCAGCTCATGCAAGACCAGAAGCTGACGGCAAGCGAGCTCGAGATCAAGGTAGCGGAGCGTACCGCCGCGTTGGTGGAAGCCCAAGAAGAAGCGATGCGCGCCAACCAGGCCAAGAGCCAGTTTCTGGCGAGCATGAGCCATGAGCTGAGGACGCCCCTGAACTCGATCCTTGGATTCTCCGAGCTGCTCAGCGACGACACAGCGGGCCGGATAGATGCAGCGACGCGCCTGCGCTTTCTGAACCAGATCCACACGAGTGGCCAGCATCTCCTCCAGCTCATCAATGACATCCTCGACCTATCGAAGGTCGAGGCCGGCCAAATGGAACTGCACCTTGAGCCGGTTGATCTCGGAGGGCTGATCGCCCAGGTCCGGGCAACCGTTGAGCCCCTGGCTCGGAGCAAGGCGATTGTGCTGAATACGGAACAGTCGCCCGATGTCCGGCTGATCGCGGACGCGTCAAAGGTACGGCAGATGCTGTTGAACCTGGTCTCCAACGCAATCAAGTTCACTCCCGAAGGGGGTCAAGTCGAGATCCGCAGCCGCCAGGTCGATTCCTGGGCGGAGATAGCCGTCAGCGACACCGGGATCGGGATAGAGGAGAAGGACCTGGGGCAACTGTTCAAAGAGTTCCAGCGGCTGGATACGGGCGCCGGACCGCAACAGGAGGGAACCGGACTCGGCCTGGTCCTCACAAGACACTTCGCGGAGCTGCATGGCGGCAAGGTCAGCGTCGAAAGTAAGCGTGGGAAAGGAAGCACGTTCACCTTGCGTCTGCCGGTCAACGCACCTCCCGCTGAGGTCGCAGCGCCCGACTTGAGCCGGCCACTGGTGCTCGTCGTCGATGACAACCCACCAGCGGCTGAGATCCTGGCGAGACATCTGCATGGAGGCGGATTCCGCGTCGAGGTCGCGCACACGGGCGCCCAGGCATTGACCATGGCCCGCGACCTGAGTCCGGTGGCGATCACCCTCGACATCCTGCTACCCGAGGTCGACGGCTGGGAGGTCCTGAACCGACTCAAGGCGGACGAGGCCACACAGAACATAACCCGACGCTCGGCCGGGCCCTGGGTGCGCTCGATTACTTCGTCAAGCCCGTGAACGGAAAGGCCTTGCTGTCTCGACTGAGGCAGTACCGATTCACAACCGGCGTCAAGCACGAACCTGTTCGTGTGCTGGTGGTGGATGACGAGCCGGCCAACCTCGATCTGTTGGAAGGCCTGCTCAGACCCGAGGGATTTGGCGTACTGCGGGCGGCAAGCGGGCGGGAAGGCATCGACATGGCGATGTCGGAGCTGCCCAACCTGATCCTGCTCGACCTGATGATGCCGGGCCTCACCGGATTCGACGTCGTCGAAGCGCTGAGGGACAAGGAGGCGACACGCTCGATCCCGATCATGGTCTTGACCTCCAAGGAGCTCACCGATGTTGATAAGAGCGCGCTCAACGGTCAGGTGTCGGCCATCTTTCAGCGCAACTCGGTCGCCGGGACCGAGCTCACCGCATGGCTGCGGAGCATCGTCGCCAAGAGGCAGTTCGGATGATTCGGCCTTTAGAAGCGTCTTCGTGAACTTGAGCCGAACGCCGCACGCGCCCCAAACCGGGCGCGCACGGCCGGCTCTAGTTGCTACTCCTGCGGCCCCATGGCAAACGTGAGCCCGTGGGCTTTCACCAGTCCCGGGACGCTGTTCAGGTCGACTTCGGTTCCGTATTCGGCCGCGAGCGCCACCATCCTGGCCGGGTCAAGCTCACCGCGACCTGCCAGATCGGTGACCTTGTCGAAGAACTTCTCGAAGCCGGCAGGCGAGATGATCTCGAGAATCCGGGCGGGCACATCACCTGCATTCCAAAACGTGTGCCACTGGCCACGCGGCTTGAAGATGAGGTCGCCCACCTCGCCGTAGACGATCTCGCCGCC
>VBGP01000092.1 GCA_005880795.1 Chloroflexota bacterium
CGAACCGCTCATCGTGCCGCGGCACTATCAGCGTGCCTGACCGTTGCGCCATCTTGCGAAACCCCGAGGAGCTGCCGTGAGGCCCCCGCGACGTACAAACAGCACGCAGTGGATGGTGGTCGCGGCGGCGGCGGTACTGGCCATCCTGGTCGTGGCCGGACTCATGTGGTCGAGGTTGGCGAATCGCAACGCGGTTCCCGCGGCTACTCACGGCAACACGTCTGTGCACGAGTACGGCCCGCCGCCTGCGGCGGTGCCCGTGTTCTTCTTGGAGGACCCGGAGCATCAGGGGTGGTACGTCGGCTTAGACTGGAGCGGCAACCCTCGCGGCACGATCAAGCTGGCTCAACCTCTGGACCAGGGCACGATCCTTGTGCAGTCGCCGAACGGGTCAGCCTTTCAGGTGACGCCGGGCGGGAAGGGCGTAAGTACCCAGTTCCTCGACCGCCTCGGACGAACGGTTTCGGGCACCGGTGGGACGTGGGCGGACGACAACCTGCACACCTGCTCCGTCTCGCAGGACACGCACATGACCTGGACACTGACAAAACCTCGAAGGCGGTGGGGGTGGTGGCGCAGGACGCAGCCGTGGGTCAGACGGTTATCGACTTCGCGGCGTGCAGCTTCAAGAACGACCGCGCGATCCTGGTCCGGACGAGCGTCGCATGGCCATCCGAGGTTTGGGTCATCCGGCTGTCGGATGGTGCCGTGCTCGCCCACAACGCGATTCAGAATGCAAAACAGCTGGTCGACGTGATAGCGAGCGCCGACGGCTCGCTGATCGCCGAGAACTCAGGCCAGTGGACCGGCGGGGCCGGCAATGGCGCGCCGGCGACGGTGATCCGGCGACTCTCCGATGGCGCCGTGGTGACGACTCTAGACCCGTCGATGGGGGTGCTCGGATTCAGCAGCGACAACAAGGTGGCGCTGGTGGGCGTCGCGCCCTGGGTCGCGGGAACTGCGTCGCACCTGGGGCTGGTCGACGTGGGCACTGGCCATGTCCTGTGGCGCTATGACGGCGGCGATCAGCTTGCAGGCTTCTTCGCCGACCCGTCCGGATCCGGCTTCGCGGTGCTTCTGCAGCCCGTGAACGCACCCGGACCGCACCCCTCGGTGAAGGTCATCCTCGTCTCGGGCAACGGCAGCTCGACCACGATGCCCGGCCCCTATGAGCGCCCTTAGCAATTTGCGCTGACAATTACAGCCGTGCCGGTCATCACGATCGGGCGGCAGTTTGGGGCGGGCGGCGCGACCGTCGGCCACATGCTGTCCGAGCGGCTCAAGGCCGACTTTCTCGACTCGAACATCATCGACGAGGTCGGGCGCCGGCTCCAGCTCCCTCGCGAAGAAGTTGAGGCCGAGGACGAGCACCCCGGTTCGCTCCTCGCCCGGCTGCTTGTCGCGCTGGGCTCGGCCAGCAGCGAGCCGCTGATCCCGCCCGAGGCGACCGCCTGGACTCCGCCCAACGCCGCGCCGACCTTCGACACAAGGAAAGCGGTCCTGCAGATCACCCAGCACGTCATCGAAGAGGCGGCGCGAGCCGGGAACGTCGTGATCGTCGGCCGGGGCGGGGCCTACATCCTGGCCAAGTTCCCGGGCGCCCTCCACCTGTTCCTGCGGGCGGCGGAGGCGATTCGCGTGAAGACGATCATGGCCCGCTACAACATCAGCTCCGAAGACGAGGCGAGGCGCCGCCTCAAGCAGGCGGACGAGAACTGGACCTCCTACATCAAGCAGGTCTACGGCCACGACCGGAACCATCCGGCGCACTACGACATGGTCCTGGACACCGGGCGGCTGGGCTACGACGCGACGGTTGACGCCGTGCTGGCTGCGCTCAAGGGGCGGAAGTCTCTAACCTAGCTGCGTGGTCCACTCCCTCGGCTCGCGCACGTCCGGCGTCGACGGCTCCAGCGAGGGTGGGCGCATCAACACCATCAACCTGCCCGGCGCCCTGGTCCTGTACGGGGTCGCTTTGCTCCAGGCGCTCCAGCGGCAGAACCCCAAGACCAAGCTGGGCGTGGCGCCGGTCCAGGTGGATGGCGTCTGGTGCCTCGAGCTCAGCTTTGAGGGCGAGGAGCCGAAAGGGGTGCCGGAGGCGTGGCACGGCCATTCCGTCGTTCTGAGGAAGATCCAACCGCCGGCGCCGCCGAGTGCCTGATTCCTTCAGTCCCGGCAGCAAGGTTCGGGACGTCGTCGAGCGGTTGGGCGACCGCGGGCGGGAAGCGCTGCTCAGGCATGGCTATGACGTCGGGGAGGGTTTCGTCGACGTGCTGTCGCAGTACCAGACGCTGGAGACCGCCGCCCGGAGCGAGCGGCTGCGCGACCTGGACGGCTTGCTGCGGGAGCTGAACGGCGAAAGATAAAAGGTCGTCGGAAATTTACAGAGTCTTGAAGCTTCCAATTCGAAGGCGCTCGGTGTAAGCTGCCACGAAACTCGGTTCTGCACCGTTATACAGGTCGAGGACAACGTCATTGCAAAGGTCAAAGCTGGAATCGGACAAGGGCAAGTGCGTCTGCGGACGGCGCATGAAAGACGCGGCCATCTACACCTATCGGTCCAAAACCGACCGCTTCCTGTTTCACCGCTGTGAGTGCGGTTGCGAGTGGACCGAGCACCTGACCGACATCGACCCCGCGGACCCCGTCTCGTCGGACGAGGTCATCGAGGTGCACAAGCAGCTGGCCAAGTTCGAAGGTTCCATCGCCGAGCTGCTCCTGCCTCACACGACTCCCTAGAAAGAGAGAAGCCCTCCCCGGAGGGCGGGCTCCAAGCGAGTCTCTCTCGGATTGTCAGCCCGCGGCGGCGTGCACCTCGTCCAGCAGGCTCTGCCCGGCGTTGATCAGGTCGTTGACGCTGCGGTCGTTGTGATGCGTCGAGCCGCCTGGGGCGGTGAAGTCGAGCAGAGCGCTCATCTGCGCCGCCAGGGCGTCGCGCCGTGAGGTCCAGGACTGGATCGTACTGTCGGCGTTGAGGTAGGTCTGGTCGCCGGCGGTGTTGCTCTCGATCGCGTGGGTCGCGAAGGCGGCGCTGTCCAGGGACAGCTGGCCGACCGGAGCGTTGATCTGCTTGTAGATGGCGGCGAGCCGGTTGAGGTCCTGGCGGGTCGCCGTCATCACCTCGGTGATCGGGCGGCCTGCGTGGGCGTAGTCGTCGTGCAGGCCGGTCAAGGCGAGAATGGTCGGCCGGATGTCTGAGTGATCGGTCCAGGTGTCATGGGTTGCGCCAAGGTTGCGCACGCCCGGGCCGACCAGGCCCAGCCAGGTCTCGTTGATGTCGCGCCCTATGGTGCCGTGGTTCCAGGCGAACTGCGGATTGATGCTCACGCAGGGCGAGGCGCAGTTAGGTGTGCCGGCAAAAAGGAAGTAGTCGGGGTTGGCGAACCAGGTGAATGTCGGCGTTCGCGCCGGGTCGGCGGTGATCATGTGCAGCAGTTTCATCTCGGCTGGATCCGCCAGCGCCCTGGTCGGGTTCTCGGTGGCGCCGGTGTATGGATTCACCGCGGTCAGGGCGCCGGTGGCCCGCTCGAAGGTGCGCGTGACGGCCGCGTCGTGGGCCGGGTTACCCGTGATGTAGACGGTCGGGGCATCGTCGGAGTGGACCTTGAAAGGCGTTGTCACGCCTTGCTCCGTGGCGAGCAGGCCCGCCATGTTGGTGTTGACCTCGCCGATCTGGTTCGGGCCATAAACGCATGGAGTTGTGACGCCGTCGCAGCCGGTCTTCTGGACGCCGGCGAAGTGGTCGCCCTCATCCGCCGTGAAGGTGAACAGCGTGTTGCTCCGGTTGATGCCATCCGACGCGAGGCGGCTGAAGAAAGCGCCGAAGGCGTCGTCGTACGACTTCAGGGCTGCGACGTATCCCGCCTGGCCGGGGCCAAAGGCGGTTGGCGGATTCGAGAGGTGGTTGTCATGCGCGTCAGAGATGTACGCATACGTCACGGGCACCCCGTGCTCCTGCATCGCGGCGACGTAACCCAGGGTGTTGTTTGCGCTCATGCCGTCGAAGCCGGGGAAGCCGGCAAGCGTCGTCTTGCCGTCGATGGTGGTGATGCCGCCGAGCGCCGGTGCAACGTACTTGTGGCCGAACAAACCCTGAAATCCCGTGTACCCGCCAGGCTCATCGCGAAGGAGGTCCGGCTTGGCGTTGTTGGCGCTGGAGCACAGGACGTTGCCCTGCGCGCAGTGCACCGCGATACCGACAAAGTCGTTGAAGGCCAGCCCAGGGTTGGACTTGACCTCTTGCGCCTCCGACGAGCCGGCGCCGAACACGGTGGGGATGTCGGTGGCGATGTTCTCGAGCTCGATGTTGGCCGTGCCGGCGCCGCCGACGTTGCAGCCGGCCCGCGTGAAGGGTACCCATGGCGCTGGCGCGTTCTTGCCGGCCGCGGTCAGCATGTTGAACGTCGTGTCAGTGGGCACTGACTGATTCTTGTTCGGAATACTCGGGTCGAAAAGCGGGTCGGTCCAGTATGCAAACGACACGCCGGGGTTCGTCGTCCCGTCGGGGTTGAAGTACCGAAAGCTGTTGCTGACCGGGACCCCCATCTGGTCGCCGTAGACGCCGGTCAGAGCGGTGAGGATGTCCGTCGCGGTGTGGGAGATCAGCGGCGTGTGCTCGTTGGTCAGCAGCGTTCCGTTTGATTTCAGGAAGTTCAGCAGATGCGGCATCTGCTCGAGGTCGGACGGCACGTTCGGGTTGTCGCGGGTGAAGTGCGTGTTGTCGAAGACGATGTTGATCACGTGCTGGACGCCGTTGCCGAGATGGCAGCTGGACGACGCGGCGCTCGAGCTGCTGCTCGGTCCACCGGCGGCGTGGGTCGCGGGAACGGCCGCCACCTGCCATCCGATCGAGAGCGCCGCCACCGCCGCAAGACGGATCAGCCGTTTCATTCCATACCCCCTACGTGCCTCACGGAGCCGACTGCGTTGCGTCGACCGTAATCCCGTCCCATTAACGGTTACGCGCGGTTTAGAGATTCGACCTTATTGGTGACCGGCTTCTGTGTCAAGTGACCGTGCGGTCGGGCCTGACGATCGCCGCGGCGACGGTCCAGTACACGAAGGTCAACGAGCCGCCGACCAGAAAGATGCTGCTCGGTCCATACCGCTGGAGCGCCGCGGCGGCGAGCACCGGGGCGATGGGACCGGCGAGGAAGGAGCCGAAATAATCGACGCTCGTCACCCGGCCCAGGAGGTTGCGGGGCACCAGCTGTTGCAGCGCCGAGTCCCAATGCGTGTTCGAGGCGACCAGGCACAGGTTGAAAGCGAAGCCGCCCGCCATCACGACCGGCAACAGCGGAGCGAGGCCGAAGATCGCGAAAGCCAGACCCAGCAGCGCGCTGAAGACGTAGGTGCCCACCAGGAGCTTCTTGAAATGCAGGTTGCCGACCAGCAAGCCACCGACGATCTCGCCCGCGCCGGCGGACGCACCGATGATGCCGTACGTCGCGGCGGTGCCATGCAGGACTTTGAGCACAAGGATCGGCAGCGCCACCGTGAGGCCGGCGAAGAAAAAGCCGTTCGTGGCCGCGAAGCCGACGATCGAGATCCACACCCATGAGACGGAGAAGGTGTATGAGACGCCCTCTCTGATCTCGGCGAGGATTGGCTTGCGCGGACCGGGCTCGCGTTCCGGCTGGCGTGCGAAAACGAAGACCAGAAAGCTGACCGCGAACGTGGCGGCGTCGATGGCGAAGGCCCAGGGCGGTCCAGCGGTCGCCACGACGACGCCACCGATGAGCGGCCCGACGACTCGCGCTGTCTGGCCTGAGAGTCCACGCAGGGCATTGCCCGGGACCAGGACGTCGGCTGGGATCAGTTCGGGCATGATCGCGCTCAGCGCCGGGGTATAGAAAGCGAAGGTCGCCCCGAAGAAAGCAGACAAGACGTAGAGGTGGGGGATCTGCAGGTGGTGGGTAAGGCCGAGGGCGGCGACGACCGCGACCACGATGGTGCTGAGCAAGTCCATGGAGAGGATCACCGTTCGCCTGGGCAGGCGGTCGACGAGGGCGCCGCCGAACAGGATCGTCAGCAGCTGCGCGCCGGCGAAGAAAGCGAAGCCGGTCCCGAGCTGGATGGGGGTGCCTTTCAGGGCCAGGATCTGGAATGGCAGCGCGACGGAGTAGAGCTGGTTCCCGACCATGGAGACGGTCTGGCCGAAGAAGAGTAGGCGGAAGTCGCGGTGGCGCAGCGGCGCCAGCATCCTTAGACGCACCGTCACCAGATGGTGACGGTTAAAGGTTCAGTCGCGCGGAGTCGCAGGCCACCAGCGCGCCGGCCGCTCGATGTCCCTGGGGCGCGAGTCGGCCCCCCAGAAGCCACCGGCAAGGCACAGCGCGATGAGGATGAGAACTGTCATGAGAACCTCCATGGCACTAGTCTTCCCATCTTGAATGTCCGAAGCAACATGAACTTTCCAGATAAAATATCGCCATGCCGAATAATTGGGGCAGCGTCGAGATCAAGCACCTGCGGGCGCTTCGGGCCGTGGCTGAAACCGGCACTTTCTGGGCGGCGGCGGAGGCGCTCAGCTCGTCCCTGTCCACCGTCAGCGACCACATCTCCGACCTCGAAGCGCTGACCGGGCAGCGCCTGGTCGAACGCTCGAGGGGCCGCCGGACGGTCAGCCTGACAGAGGCGGGCAGGCTGCTGCTTGGCCACGCCGACGCCATCGAGTCACGGCTGCGCGCGGCGGAGGCGGACTTCCGCGCCTATGCCGCGGGCCTCTCCGGCAGCCTGCGCGTCGGCATCTATCAGAGCGTCGCCAACAAGATCCTGCCGGAGGTCATGCGGAGATTCAAGGCCGGCTGGCCGGACGTCGATGTTCAGCTGACCGAAGGCGCGTACGACATGACGCTGGTGGAGGCCGTCGAGCGTGGAGAGCTGGACCTGACGTTCGCCATCGAGCCCATCCAGGACGGACCGTTCGAGGTGCGCACGCTGATGACGGATCCGTACGTCGTCATGATCGCGCCCGACTCACCACTGGCGCGGCGCGGGTTGAAAGCCTCCGACCTGAACGGTCTCCCGATGGTCGGTTCTCAGCACGGCAAGCACCAGGACCTGGCTGAGGATTTTCTTGGCGGACGAGGTGTGCGGCCGCGGGTGGTCTTTCGTTCGAATGACAACGGAACCGTGCAGGCGATGGTCGCCTCGGGGTTGGGCTTCGCGCTTGCGCCGCTGCTTGCCGTCGACGAAAAGGATCCCAAGGTGCGGCTGATCGAGCTGGCCGAACCCGTGCCGCCTCGCGTGTTGGTCGTGGTCTGGCACCGCGATCGCTACCGACCTCCCGCTGCCGCGGCGTTCGTCGAGACGGCGATTGCGGTTGCCGCATCGGTGGAACGTGCTCACACAGCGTTTCTCGGGCGGCGAATCAGCGCAGCTCGTCCGCGCGGACGGTAAAAACGAGCTCCAGCCCGTCGACCTCGTCCTCTTGAGTCCCGATCTGCTTGAACCCGAGCGCTTTGATGATTCCGAGCGACGGAGCGTTCGTTGGCGCGACGGTGGCGTAGACCTCTATTTCACCCTGCTCCAGCGCCCACTTTGTGAGCGCTCGCGCTGCCTCTTTGGCAAAGCCCTGGCCGCGGAAGGCTTTGAACACCGTATAGCCAATCTCGGCCCGTCCGATCACGTCGGGCGGACCGTGAAAGCCGCAGTGACCGATCGCTTCTTTCGACTCGGACACCATGAGCCGGGCCATCCAGTCGCGACGGTCCGGAGCGGCCTCAATTCGCTGCAGCTGAATGGGGAGAAAGCCGGCCAGGTCGTCGTCGGTGGGGAATTCGTCGGGCAGTGTGAGTCCGATCGCGTCCTCGGCTTGACTGCGCTCACCGGCGATGAGGTGGCGAATCGCGGCGGGGTCGATGGGGACGAGCTTCATGCGCGTCGTGCGGATGACGCTAGGGGGCATTGGCGGCGGCGGCGTATCGCTCCGCGAGCGTGCTCATTCTTGCCACGAGTTCGGGTGGATCGGTCACGACGAAATCGGCGTCGAGCATTCCCAGATATAGGGCGAGCATCTCTACAGAGTTGGCGCGCGCGATCACTATGCAGGTGCGGTCATCGACCGGCTCGACGGCGATGTCGCGCGGGACTCTCTCCGCGATGACCGTGGCTGGTGCCTTGACGATGACGCGAGCCTCGTATCGCTGAGGCACGGAGCGAACGCTTCGCATCACATAGGCGGCGATGTCTTCGGCCGGCAGGTCGCGCGGCGTGAAATGCGGCCCGGTCGGTCTGTGCACCTGCATTCGGTCGACGCGAAACGTACGCCATGCAAGCCGGTCGCGGTCCCATGCCACCAGGTACCAACGACGTCCGAGGTGGACCAGGCGGTATGGCTCCAGCGAGCGAGTGCTCTCCGTGCCGTCGTGCTTGCGATAGTCGATCCGGACGAGCTCGAGGTCGCGGCACGCGGTGGCGATGGTGGCGAGCATGTGCGCATCGACGGTGGGTCCGGTCGATGCGACTGCAATCGTGTAGGCCTGGAGGGCGTTCACACGCCGGCGCAGACGGGACGGAAACACCTGCTCGAGCTTGACCAGCGCGCGGACCGCTGTCTCCTCGATCCCCGCGATGCCGCCGTTGGTCGATGACCGGAGGGCCAGCGCCACGGCCACTGCCTCGTCGTCCTCGAGGAGCAGGGGGGGCATGGCCACGCCCGAGCCAAGGCGGTAGCCACCGGCGACGCCGGGTGCCGCCATTACCGGATAGCCAAGCTCGCGCAGCCTGGCGATGTCGTTGCGGACGGTCCTGGCGCTGACCTCCAGCCTCTCGGCGAGCTGGGCGCCGCTCCAGTCGCGGCGCGTCTCGAGCAGGGTCAGGAGGCGAAGGAGACGGGCGGAAGTGTTGAGCATCTTTTCTCATGTTGCATCGTATTGCGGAACGAATCCTGCCGCAATGGGACATAACCTCTGGGTTGTCGCAGGTCAACCGGGATGGAGGAAATGAGATGACCCAGGGATCGTCAAAAAGGCAGGTTGTGCTGGCCACTCTTGGGGTCGCGCTCGCGCTGCTCCTGGCCGCGCTCGATCAGACGGTGGTCGGAGTGGCCATGCCGCGAATCGTCCAGGAGCTGCACGGCCTCAGCTTCTACGCGTGGGTGACGACCGCGTACCTGATCACGTCCACGGCGCTGGTGCCGGTCGCGGGAAAGCTGGGCGACATGTTCGGCCGCAAGCCGTTCTTGCTGGTGGGCATGATCGGGTTTGTCGGCGCGTCGGCGCTGTGTGGCACGTCGCAAAACATGGTCGAGCTGGTGTTGTTCCGCGCCCTGCAAGGAGTGTTCGGCGGCGTGCTGTTCGCCTCGACGTTTGCGGTTCTCGCGGACGTGTTTCCGCCGACCGAACGGGCGCGGATGAGCGGCGTCTTCGGAGCCGTGTTCGGCCTGTCGTCGGTCGTCGGGCCTACGCTCGGCGGATTTCTGACCGACGGTCCGGGCTGGCGCTGGGTGTTCTATGTCAACGTTCCATTGGGAATCCTGGCCGTCGTTCTCGTGGCGGCGCAGCTCCCATTCGTCCGCTCCAGTGCTCGGCTGCGTGACATCGACTGGGTCGGGACCGGATTGCTGTTCGCGGGACTTACGCCGCTCCTCATTGCGCTCTCGATGACACGCGACCACGCGTGGGTTTCAGCGCAGGTTTTGGGGTTGCTGGCCGTGGCGGCAATCTCTCTGGTTGGGTTCTACTTCGTGGAGCGAAACGCGGAGCACCCGGTCGTTCCGTTCCACCTCTTCCGGCTCAATGTCTTCGCGGTGCCGGCCGCGATCTCATTCTTCAGCGGGGTCGGCATGTTCGGCGCGGTGATCTTCGTGCCGCTTCTGTACCAGGGCGTGCTCGGCGTCAGCGCGACGAACTCGGGTCAGCTCCTCACGCCGATGATGCTGGCGGTCGTCGTGACCAGCACCGCGACGGGCGCCCTGGTCTCGAAGATGCAGGGCTACAAGTGGCTGGGCGCCGGCGCGCTCTTGGTGATGGTGCTCGGTCTCTTTCTGCTCACACGCGTCGCGGTCGGATCGAGCCCGCTCGAGGTGACGCGCGACATCATCGTCATCGGCGCGGGCCTCGGAGTGACGTTCCCGCTCACGTTCATCGTCATCCAGGCGGGGCTGCCGCACCGTCTGATCGGGGTCGGCACGAGTCAGCTCACGTTCTGGCGGAGCCTCGGCGGCACGATCGGGACGGCGATTCTCGGCTCGATCCTGGTCAACCGGCTGCCAGTCCCGCCGAGTCGCATCGGCCTGGCGGGCACGCTGCACGACCTGTTCGTGGTCGCGGCTGTGGTGGCGGCCGTATCG
>VBGP01000206.1 GCA_005880795.1 Chloroflexota bacterium
TCGGACTGAGAGAGCGAGCGGGGTGATCAGCAACGCCGGGAGCAGCGGAGCAAAGCGACGTAGTGGAACGCGCTGCTGCGGCGATGTGGCCAAAGTCGCGCACATGGTAGCCGCAGTGTTTGAGGAAACGGCGATCCTCTAACCGCGCTGGAGGCGGCGGACCTCCGTAGGAAGAGAAGGTTTCCGTGTCAGCGGGCATTCGTGGCCAGCCACTGTTTGAGGGCGAACTGGCGCTGTTCCTGCAGACCAGGGTCGTCTAACAGGAAGCTGTTTATACGCCACGCGGGTACGACGAACATGAGGCCCGAGGAGGTCGGCACCCAGAGCTGGGCCTCATCCCACGGCGTTTTCTGATCTGGACCCAATACGGGCGCCAAGTCGGGCTGGTGGCCCCAGTCGATTCCTAAGAGTCCTTGATGCCATACGGGCTCCAAGGGCCTAGTGAACTCACCCCGCCAGTCGTAGGGTGGAATGTACAAGAAGACAGGTGAGCCGCTGTAGCCGCTCAACGAATGGGCCTCGACGATGAAACTCTCTTGCTTGATGCCGCGCTTGTTGACAACCGCTTCGTCCAGCGGCATCCGAGCGATGCTGCCTTGGCGCACCGTCGGCAGATTGCGAGCGAGGCCTTCCCAGTGTCGAAAGCGCCCGAGGAAATAGACCTGATCCCCCGGACCGACTTTCATCTCATCCAGCTCTTGCTGACTTAGAGCCCAGGTCGACCACTCAAGGGCGCGGAACTTGTGAATCGACCCAGAGAGGCCTATCGGGGCGACGGCGACATCGTCGCCATCTGGATGATGAATCCAATCGTCGGCCGTGAGAGGCAGCACGTCAAAGCCGCCAGTTTTGGTGTTGATCCGGACGACTGGCGACTGCCCCTCGGCTCCAACGACGTGGCTGTTTGTGACGATGTATGACACGCGCAATTCAGGCAGGGGTCCATTTTCAACGGGCACCTCCACGATGAAACCGGTGCCGCCCTGCCCAGGGTCGAGGCTGGTAGCTTCCCTCTTTGCCTCGTCTACTGACGGGTAGAGATAGACAATGCTGTCGACCAACGCGTCGGGGACTCGGGGCACAGTGCGTTCCGCTCCTATCATGCGGTAGATCCGACGTCGAGCCGGGACGCCTCCGGGTGCAAGTTGCGCCCCTCCACGCCGACCTTGCCGAGATCATCTCTGCGTATCGTGGATATAGCCCCGGCCGGGATTCGGGACACTACGAAACCGCGGATTGTATTTCGTTGGACCTTGCGCTAGCTCAGCTCAGCGCATAGTCGACGGCCTCCTCCAAGCTCAAGCCATGACCGGCCTCCCAGGCGGATCGCCAACGATTTTCTCCCACCGCTACGTGTGAGCCCTTGATGAACTGCCCCGTGATGGCGCGCTCGAAAGGAGCTGGTCGGGACGCGATTGTTTCGTGAATGCTCGCCGATGCCCCATCCAGCCGCGCTGCCCGATCTGCATCGGCGCGTGCCGCCGCGACTGCAGCCAGGGTGTCCAAAGCCTCGGCGATCCCGATCCGCTCACGCTGCCCGGCAAAGCCACGAAGCGCATCTCGCGCCAGATCATCTGCTCCATCGACGTCATCCCTGGCCAGTGCGACGTGCGCGATGGCGTTCGTCATCCTCGCCGCGAAGGTCGCATCGCCTAGCTCCCGATACACCTCGAGCCCATCGCGATAGATGCGTTCCGCCTCCGCCGGATGGCCCGAATGGAGCGGCGCGCTTCCGTAATTGAGATGCGAGGTGCCGAGCTGCCAGCTCAGCCCGAGACGGCGACACATCTCGAGCGCTTCGCGAAGTGGCTCGATAGCGTCGTTGTAGCGACCCTCGCACATCGCAAGCTGGCCGGTGACCGTCAGAGCGTTGCGAAGGTCCATCGGGTCGCCACCCTGACGAGCCATTTCCAGGCATTCCGGCGCCAGCTCGGCCATCCTGCCGTAATCGCCCTGCGGGTACGCCAGGAAGGCTGTACCCCACAGAGCCTTTGCCCGCAGTGACGTTGGAGCCGCGCCAGGCATTGCAAGCGCTGCCTCGGACCAGCGGCGCCCCTCGGCGAACTCGCCGGAATAGCGCCAATACCGCCAAAGGGCCACCGTGAAGCGCAGCGCAAATACGCTGTCGGGCTGCCGCAGTGCCCAGGCAATCGCGCGCCGCAGGTTCCCTCGCTCGGCGTCGAGCAGGCGGTACCACTCCGCCTGGCGGGCTCCGACCAGCCTCACTTCGCCTTCTTCGGCAAGCTCGAGGTGATGCAGAGCGTGGCGCTGCGCCGTCGATTCCTCTAGGCGTTCGGCCGCGTACTCGTGGATCACGTCGAGCATGCCGTATCGAGGTTCGACGCCACTTCTCGCCATCCGCACCAGGCTTTGTTCGATCAAGCCGCTCATTGCAACCAGCGGCTCGGGCGTGTCGCAGACTTCGGCAGCCGAGGCAAGAGTCCAGCCCCCCGAGAAGGCCGCCAACCGGCGAAACAAGACACGCTCGGATTCCTCGAGTAGATCGTGGCTCCAGGCAACGGTCTCGCGGATGGCTTGCTGGCGGAGCGGCAGGTCGACAGGGCCTCCGGTGAGCAAGCCCAGACGATTGTTCAGCTGGCTTGCCAGCGCCGCCAGCCCAAGGTGTTTGGTGCGGGCGGCGGCCAGCTCGATCGCCAGCGGAAGGCCGTCGAGCTGCCGGCAGATTTCCATCACGAGGTCTGGGTCGTGCCCACTCGCCTGGACACGAGCCTCGAAAAGGGCGGCCGCCCAGGTCAGGTCAAGGGGCGGCACCTGGATCTCATGCTCTCCCCGCACGTTCAAGCGCCGGCGGCTTGTCACGAGGAACTTGCTCCCGGGCGCGTGAACGATCATCGACGAGACCAGAAGTGCAGCTGGGAGCAGCTGCTCAAAGGTGTCGAGCACGATCATCGCTTGACGTCCTGCGAGCCATCGCTCGATCAATACGGGAATTCCGGCCCCGATCTCGGCCACGCCGAGCGCCTTGGCGATCGCGGGCGCCACCAGCTCCGAATCGCGGACCTCACCCAGTGGGACGAAGAAGACACCGTCCGGAAATGACGTCTGCTCGATGCCGGCAACCGCAAGTGCGAGGCGGGTTTTGCCGATGCCCCCCGGTCCTGTCAGGGTGATCAGCCGAAGGCCGGGTTCCCGCGATGCGGAGAGGATTCTCGCGACCTCGTCCGCACGACCGAGCAGGGGTGTCGGAGGGATGGGTAGCGCATGAGTTGGGAGCTCGGGCTCGCTGCTGGTCCGCCTCGCCGCTGTCGCCTCAAAGCGATGCGATGCGTCCCGGTCGAGCCCGAGGGCAGCCGCGAGCCGGCGCGCAGTGTGTGGATAGACCGTGCCCCGGAGCCCGCGCTCCAGATCACTGATCGTTCTGGCGCTGATACCCGAGCGGTCGGCGAGCTCCTCTTGGGTCAGCCGTGCTGTTGACCGAAGGAGCTTGAGCGTTGCGCCAAGGCTTTCACCGGCCTCAGTCACGATTGCCACTCGCCAGCCGGTGATCAAGTCGGTGGGCAGATTTCATGGTCCGCCGCGGCATTTGCGCCCAGGATGACGCCGATGACGTTGGAGCGCAATCGGACCAGCATCCTCAGATTCTTTCGCGAGGTGATCGGCGCCGGAGACTTGGCGCTGCTCGATGCCCTTGTGGTTGACGACTACGAGGATCACGTCGCACTACCAGGTCAGGGTCGCGGCCGCGAGGGTCTGAAGCACAGGGTGGCCAAAATCCGTGCGGCCTTCCAACCCCGCCACAAGCTGCACGAAGTCATCGTCGATGGCGACCGGGTTGCAGTGCATTGGACTCTGTCGGGCGTCCATTCCGGCGAGTTCCTCGGTTTGCCGCCTACACACAAGCCGGTCGAGTTCGACGGAGTCGACATCTACGCAATGCGAGATGGGCGCATGGCAGCCCATTGGAACGTCGTCGACATGCTCGCGTTCTACCGCCAGGTCAGCTCACCCAACCACGAGTAAAGGAGAAGGACGAATTGTCAGAAACCCAGAACAAGCAGCTGCTCAGACGCTACTACGAGGAGGTCCTGATGCAGGGCCGGTTGGAAGTCCTCGAGACGATAGCTCGCACCGACTACGTCGAGCACAACCCCTTCCCCGGACACGGCCAGGGTTTGGAAGGCCTGCGTCAGCGGGTGAACACCCTGCGCACGGCCTTCAAACAAGAGTTCACGCTTGAGCTTCTGATCGCCGAGGGTGACAAGGTCGCCATCCTGTGGACCACACGAGGCACACACGTAGGCGACTTCCTTGGCCTTCCACCAACTGGCAAGAGCTACACCATCCAGGGCATCGACATTCACCAGTTGCGCGACGGCCGTATGGCCGAGCACTGGGACGTGGTGGATGTCCACTCGATGCTAATTCAGCTCGGCGCGCTGCCGGCTCCAAGTGGGGCTTCTGCATAAAGGCGGCCCCTCCGCGGG
>VBGP01000188.1 GCA_005880795.1 Chloroflexota bacterium
CCAACCAATCTCCCGCCAACCAATCTCCCACCAACCAATCTCCCACCAACCAATCTCCCACCAACCAATCTCCTCACTCTTCCGGCGGTGTTTCGGTCCGCGATTGCCGGGGTGATCGAGCATCTGCCGGCGGCTTCGCTTTTGCTCAACCCGACCATCAACTCGTACAAGCGGCTGGTTCCCGGTTGGTTTGCGCCGGTCAACGCGACGTGGGGGGTCGAGAACCGCTCCTGCGCGGTGCGGGCCATCGTGCGCGCCGACCACCCCGAGATGTGCCGCTTCGAGTGCCGCCGTCCCGGAGCCGACGCCAATCCATACCTGGCCATCGCCGCGATCGCCGCCTCCGCGGCCGACGGGATCAAGCGAGGGCTCACGCCACCCGAGCCGATCGTCGGTGATGCATACGCGCGTGCCGACGTTCAGGAGCTGCCGGGCTCGCTCGAGAGCGCGCTGCGCGCGTTCGAATCCGACAGCGTCTTGCGCGACGCGCTTGGCGAGTCCTTCAGCGAGTACTTCGCGACGTCGCGGCGCTGGGAGGTCAAAGCCTTCCGCGAGACGGTGACCGAGTGGGAGCGAGACCGCTACATGAGGACGGTCTAGAAAATGCGCTCACTCGTGTGGTCGCAACCTGGACCGCAGCAGAAGGACAACCTCTGCGGGCCTTTCTGGGCTGCCCGAGTCCTGCTCGAGGCGGGGTTCATCGAGTGGTCGGGTGAACCGATCGACGAGGACCTCATCGCCTCGCGCGCCGGCACCACGCTGCCCCCGGCCGACGGCGAGCCCGCCCTCCCGCCCGGCGCGATCAGCCGCACGAACTACCGATACGAGATGCCGACCGCGCCGCCCGAGGAATCCGGGACATCCGCCGTCGGGCTCATGCGCGCCATCGAATCCGCGTCGGGTGGGGCTCTGCGGTGCGTCCCGGTCCGCGGCCAGTGGACCGCCGAACGAATCGAGGGTTTGGTGAGCCAGGCCACGCAGCTCGGGGCGCGCCTGATCGCCAACATCAGGACCGGCAACCTCTGGCTGAGCCGGCCGCATGTCGCCGTCCTCATCGATGAGCTTGCGGGCCGTCCGGTGGAGAACCCTCCGCACGAATGGGACGTCGGCCACTTCATCGAGCTGGTCATGCTCGTCCGCGGAGCCAGGAGCTCGCTCGTCGTCGTTCATGACTCGTATCCCGTTCTGGGCGTGGACGGCCGTCACCTCCAGCCGCCGCGGGTGCTGGCCGACGCACTCCTGCGGCGGGATGGCCGCGAGGGCGGTGTGCTGGCCATCGTCGCCCGAGAGCAGGCGGATGCGGTCGTGGCCGTGGTGACCGCCCTCGGGCTGGACATCGGGACCTGGAACAACGGAAGCAGGAGTGCAGACCATGGCGATCGCTGAACGGAAGTCCGTCTCTGTCGAGCAGGTGCTGGCCGGCTGGAAGGATCGCGGCATCCGCAACGTCCGCTTCGAGCTGCCCGACATGCATGGCACCAGCCGCTCCAAGATCGTGCCCATCGAGCACGCCGCCGCCTACTCGAAGGACGGATTGAACATGTACGGCGGCGCGGCCGTGCTGGACAGCCGCTCCGACGTGGTGCCGGGAACGCTCTACAACGAAGAGGTCGCGTACGCGGACCAGCTCCTGCATCCCGACCCCACGACCGCGGCGGTCGTGCCCTGGGTCGAGGCGACGGGTCGCTTCATCTGCGATGCGACGTGGGCCGACGGCAAGCCGCTGGCCGCGTCACCGCGCCACGTCTTCGCGCGGGTGCTCGAGCGCAGCCGCAAGCTCGGCTATGAGCCCGTGATGGGCACGGAGTCCGAGTTCTACCTGCTCAACGCCGAGACCCACGCGCAGCTCTTCAGCGGCTACCACATCTTCAACTCGGTTCGGAACACCTGGGTGCCGGCGATCGAACGCATCGTCAGCGAGATGCGCGACTTCGGGGTCGACATCATCACGGCCAACTGTGAATACGCGGGCTCGCAGTGGGAGATCAACTACGCGCCCGGCGCGGGCATGACGGGGCCGGATCGGGCGTTCAGCTTCAAGAACGGGGTCAAGGAGATCGCCCGCAAGGAGGGGCTCCTCGCGTCCTTCATGTCCAGGCCGTTTGCCGGCTCGGCCGGCTGTGGAGCGCACACGCATATGAGCCTCATTCGCGTCGATGGCGGGAAGAACGCCATGTCCGAAGACGGT
>VBGP01000059.1 GCA_005880795.1 Chloroflexota bacterium
ACATGTGCGCACCGGCTTACATCCGCGACCGGGTCGTCCCCGCAATCCGCGCCGGTCGCGAGAAGGCAGGCAAGACGATGGAAGGCTTCGAGATCGTCGCCGCGGTCGATGCCAGCCTGACCTCAGACCGAAAGGCCGCGCACGAGGTCTACCGCAAAACCGTGGAGAGATACGCTTCGCTGCCTTACTACCGGAAGGTGATGGACGCAAGCGAGTTCAAGGACGAGCTTGCATCGGGTCAGGTCAGCGAAGCCATGATCGACACGCTCGCGGGGATCGGCGATCAAGGCCAGATTAGCGAGGTCCTTCGCCGCTACCGAGAGAGTGGCGTGACGCTGCCGGCCATCGGTCCGTTCGCCGGCCACGAGGGAGCTGCAGGTTTCGAAGCCACCCTGGAGGCGGCCGCGGCGGACTAGCCGACCTTGGCAGTGGCCTCGCCGATGAGCTGACGCGCGGTCGTGAATTCGCGGCGCACCGCAGCATCCTCGGCGCGATCGAGCGCCTCAATGACCTCCCGCCACCGCGAGGCGTCGCGCTCATGCAGGGCCGCTCGCACCTGGCCGATGGTTTGCGTGGCGAAGAGGAGACCGCCGCCGGGGTTGTCGAGGATCGAGCCGGCGATCGAAAGCTGATCGCGGGCCCAGGTGACGATCTCGCCGCCTGGATGGGTGTCGAGCTCTTTGGGATGGAGCACTTCCATTGGCGGTCTCTATTCTCCGGCAAGCGCGCGGAGGGGCTGGCCCGTCAGGCGGTACACGGTCCAGTCGGAGTTGGCGTTCGCACCGAGGCGCTCGTAAAACGTGATGGCATCTCTGTTCCAGTCGAGCACGGCCCACTCGAGCCGGCCGCAGCCGCGATCGACGGCGACCCTGGCGAGGCGTTCGAGCAGCGCGCGGCCAACTCCTCGACCACGCTGCTCGGGCACGACGAACAGGTCCTCGAGGTAGATGCCGGGCTGCGCCAGAAAGGTCGAGAAGTTGTGAAAGAACAGCGCGAACCCAACGGGCTCGCCATCGTTCTCCGCGATCAGCGTCTCGGCATAACGGTGCTCGCCGAACAGGCCTGCGGTGAGCTTTTCCTCGGTCATGACCACCTCGCGCTCGAGCTTCTCGTAGCGCGCCAGGCCGCGGATCAGCTCCGCGATCAGTGGGACATCTTCTAGCTCGCCTGGCCTGATGCGAAGCGTCACTTGGGCCGGTCGCGCAGGCGGAATACGAATCGCATCGCGCCGTGCGTGTCGGAGAAGCTCGCGATCTTGTTGTCGACCAGTCCCGCGGCGAGGCCGGCGCCGATCAGGTCTGTGTCGCGCAATGCGCTCCGGCCACCTTTGGGCCGAATCACCCAGATCGCGCCGTTGGGCTCGATCCAGCTCTTGACCTGGCGCAGCCGTTTGAGGTCGCGCGGTTCGCGGGCGCCCATGAAGACGATGTCGCAAGGAGTCCGCGGCTTCCCGGCGGTGATGTCGGACGTCCGCTCGCGGAGCAGCTTCAGGAAAGGAGGATCGTCGAGCTCCAGCACCGCGACCTTCGCGCCAGGCTTGACCCCAAGCTTGTCGAGCAGCGGTCGCGTGGACACGACGTCGGGGCTCACCGGCCCTCTTCACCGCCTGCGCCGCCGCGCACCGCTCCGAAAACGATCACTCCCAACAGCCAGCCCCCGTATGCACCGGCGATGGCCAGGACGATGATGGGGATCGGGTTGCCGACGCGGCTCGAAAGCAGGCTTCCCAGGCCCACCATCGCTCCGAAGATGACCGCGCCCGCAATGCCGCCCGCCACCGCGCCGACGAGCGTTGGAGCGGAGGTGGCGGGTTTCAGACCTCGATCACCTGCAGGTCTTTCACGGCACCGGTCGTGGTGCCCGAGTAGACGTGATTGAAGAGGAAGCGCGTGGATGGGTGGCGCTTCCTCAGCCTGGCGGCGTTCTCCCAGCTCATGTGGCTGAAAACGTCACCGGGCCCGGTCGCCTCGACGATGGCCACGTCAGCTCGGTCGACGAGCTTGTCGAGCGGCGCGGTCGGTTCGGTGTCGCCGGAGTAGGCCACGACCTTTCCGTTCAAATGGATCCGATAGCCGTTGCTGCCCATCGTGCCGTGGTCGAGCTTGACCGTCTCATACCTGATCCCGGCCGCCGTCCCTGACGGCCGCGCGGTCACGTACCGGACCTTGAACTGCGGGCGCATGACGCGCTTCCAGTCCGCGCCCCAGCTCACCTCCCACAGCTTCTCCAGGTATTCCTCGACCCCTGTCGGACCGACGAAGGTGAGCGGCCGGCGATCAACGAAAACGCGATGCAGCACGAAAGGCGGCAGCCCCAGCGTGTGGTCGCCGTGGAAGTGCGTGATGAAAACGACCGCGATGTCGCCAGGGTCGACTCCGATGCGATGCATGTGCGGAAGCAGCGGCGCGCCGCCGTCGAGCAGCACGCGGCCGTCGAGCACGACGGCCCCGTTGTAGCGGTCAAGCGAATAAGCCGCCCCGCTGCCGAGGAACGCGAGCTTTACGCGATGGTTACCGCTTGGTTCAGATATACGTCCTGGATTGCGTGCAGTAATTCGATGCCCTCCTTCATCGGGCGCTGGAAGGACTTGCGGCCGCTGATCAGACCCATTCCGCCCGCGCGTTTGTTGATGACCGCGGTGCGGACAGCCTCTTTCAGGTCTGTCGCGCCTTTGCTCTCACCCCCCGAGTTGATGAGACCGGCCCGCCCCATGTAGTTGCTGATCACCTGGTAGCGGCAGAGATCGATGGGGTGGTCGGTCGAGAGCTTGTCGTAGACCGCCGGCGAGGTCACGCCGAAACCGATGACCTCAAAGCCGCGGTTGGTGGTCGGGAGCTTCTGCTTGATGATGTCGGCCTCGATCGTCACGCCGAGGTGGTTGGCTTGCCCGGTCAGGTCGGCGGCGCTCTCGTAGTTCACGCCGTCCTTCTTGAACGCCGGGTTTCGCACGTAGCACCAAAGCACCGTCGCCATGCCCAGCTCATGCGCCGCATGGAAGGCAACGGCGATCTCCTGCAGCTGCCGGTCGGACTCGGGCGAGCCGAAGTAGATAGTGGCGCCGAGCGCGACGGCTCCCATTTCCCACGCTTCCTTAACGGTCCCGAAGAGGATCTGGTCGTAATGGTTGGGATAGGTCAGGAGCTCGTTGTGGTTGATCTTGCAGATGAAGGGGATCTTGTGGGCGTAGCGCCGGGCGACCGAGCCCAGGACCCCAAATGTGGAGGCCACCGCGTTGCAGCCGCCCTCGATGGCCAGCTCGACGATCTTGGCGCCGTCGAAGTAGATCGGGTTGGGGGCGAACGAGGCGCCGGCGGTGTGCTCGATGCCCTGGTCGACGGGCAGGATCGAGAGGTAGCCCGTGCCGGCCAGGCGGCCATGGTCGAGCAGGGATTCGAAGCTGCGCAGGACCCGGGTGGGCCGGTCACTGTCCTTCCAGATCCGGTCTACGAAGTCACCCCCCGGGAGGTGCAGCTGTTCTTTCGGGATGGTCTGACATTTGTGTTCCAGGAGGTCGCGGGCGTCACCCCCCAGCACCTCTTCAATCTTCTCCAGGGAGCCTCTGGTAACTGTTGCCATCAGTGCCTCTTACACATTTCATTAGCATGCGGCGCACGTTCGCGCGGCCGCATCCGTCACTCTATAGTGCGCCGATATGACGCAGCGGGCCAGCGATCTGCTAGCTGAGGTGGCAGACCGCCTTTCGGTTGACGCCACGCAGAGCGCCCTGGTGGTGGCCGAGGCGGTCACCGCGATCGAGCCCGAGCTCCTGAAGACCTACAAAGACGGCTCGCAGGACGAGCTGGTCAAGATGTCGACGGCCTTCCTCCAGGCCTTGTTCCGGTCGCTGCGGCCGGATTCCAAGCTCCCCTGGCCGGAGTACTACACCCAGGCACGGGAATATGCCCGCCGCTACGCCGAGAAAGGGGTTCCTCTGGAGTCGCTGATGGAGGGGCTGGCGGTGTTCCGGCGCACCGTTGTGGCGCGGCTCACCGAGGAGCTCGGCGAGAATCCGTACTCCGACGAGGTGCTGCTCCTCGCCCAGAGCCGGCTCGGCGACGTCGTCGAGCACCTGAACTCGAGCTTCATCCGAGGCTACCTGGACTACACGGAGAGCAAGCACCGGGCGCGCCAGACCGAGCTGCACGGCCTGTACCACATCGCCAGCGCGCTCGGCCGTTCGCTCGACGTGACCGAGATCGCCGAGGTTGGGTTGCGCGAGACGCTCAAGGTGCTCGGGCTGCAGGCGGGGGCGGTCTGGATCCGAGAAGGAGCGCGCCTCAAGCTGGCCAAGACGATCGGGATGCAGCCCGGGGAGGAAGAGGAGTTCTCCGAATCGGGCAGGTCCGGCCAGATGCGAGTCGTCGAGGTCTCTACCGGAGCGGCCGAGTCGCGAGTTGACCGCATCGCAGGTGAATGGAGCGCCATCCGCGCGGAGCTGCGGACCAAGGGTGTCCTGCTGGGCGCGATGACAGTCGCCACGAGGCTGCCCCGTACTTTCGAGTCGAGCGATCTCGAGTTTGTCGCAGCGGTGGCGGACCAGATCGCCGTCGCCCTTGACCGCGCGCGCCAGCACACCAAGGAGGCGCGCACGGACTACCTGACAGGGCTGGCCAACCGGCCGGAGTTCGAGCGGGCGATCGACCGCGCGGTCGCGTCGGCCGAACGGCACAAGCGCCGCCTCGCGCTGATGATGATCGACCTCGACAACCTCAAGGACATCAACGACACCTACGGCCACCATGTCGGCGACGAAGCGATCCGCGTCCTCGCGGCTGAGCTGCAGCGGGCGGTGCGTGCTACTGACACATGCGGCCGGCTGGGCGGCGACGAGTTCGGCGTGGCGATGCCTGACGCCGACGAGCGTGACTCCCGGGAGGTCGGCCTTCGCGTCCGCGAGGCGCTTGACCACCTGAACCGCACCGCGAAGCTGCCGGTCCCCGTCGAGTTCAGCATCGGCATCACCGCATGGAGGCAGGGCCTCGACTGGCAGGCCATGTATCAGTCCGCGGACAAGGCTCTCTACGTGGACAAGCGCCGCCGCCACTCGGTCAAGAAGAGGCTTGGCGAAACCCCGGTCAAAACTCCCAGCGACTGAGGGCACCATCCTCGAGGCGTCGTTCTTTGAACGCGACACGCGCCTCGTGGCGCGCGACCTGCTCGGCAAGCTCCTGGTCCGGGAGCTCGATGGCACGCGTTTGTGGGGGCGGCTGATCGAGGTCGAGGCGTACCTCGGGCCCGACGACCTGGCCGCACACTCGAAGGGCGGCCGCCGCACCGCGCGCACCGAGGTGATGTTCGGCGCCCCCGGGCATGCCTACGTTTATTTCACCTACGGCATGCACTGGTGTCTCAACTTCGTGACGCGCGAAGCCGGCGTCCCGCAGGCGGTGCTGGTGCGAGCCCTGGAGCCGGGCCCAGGCGTCGGACGGTGCAGCGGTCCCGGCCTGGTGACGCGGGCGCTGGGTATCGACCGCGCGCTCAACGGCGCGCCGCTCCGGCCGCCCGACCTCTATGTGATTGACGACGGCGCCCCGAGACGTCGCGTGTTCGTCACGCCGCGCGTGGGAGTCCAGGGCACGGGACGCTGGGAGAAACGGCTTCTCCGTTACGTGGTCGACTCGCCCGCGCTTTCTCGACCTCTAAGAAGAGGGCCAGTCCGGCGCCGACGGCTCCCCGCGAGGTAGCTTCTCCCAGTCCGCGCGCACCGGGATGAACACGTCGACGACGGTCGCGCCCGACGGACCCGCCTTGGCGTCGTGCGGGACGTTGCCTGGAATCGCGTAAGTGTCGCCTGGATGAAGGTCGCGCGCCTGGCCGCCGATGCGAAGGGTCAGGACGCCGGCGACGATCAGGCCGAGCTGCTCGTTCTCGTGGTGGTGCTCCTCGGCGACACCATTCGGCTCGATGTCGATGACTGCGAGAGTCGCCCGTTCACCGTTCAACAAACGCGCCTTCATTCCGGCGCGAATCAGGTAGGGCCGGAGCTCAGCGATCGAGGCGTAGGTCTGGGTCTTCATTCGACGACCCGGTCGATGATCGTCGCAGTGCCGAGGCCACCGCCGCAGCACATCGTCTCGAGGCCGTAGCGCAGGTCACGCCGCTCGAGCTCGTAGAGCAAGCGGTTCATCAAGATCGCGCCCGATGCACCGAGTGGATGACCGACGGCGATCGCGCCTCCGTTGACGTTCGTCTTCTTCAGGTCGGCGCCGGTCTCTTTCTGCCACGCCAGAACGACCGAAGCGAATGCCTCGTTGACCTCGAACAGGTCGATGCTGTGCAGCTCGAGGCCCGCCTTCTTCAACACGGCCGCGGTGCCCGGGATCGGTCCTTCGAGCATGAGGACCGGGTCCGTCCCGACCACCGCCTGGGCGCGAATGCGAGCGCGCGGCCTGATGCCCAGCTGCTTTGCCTTTTCCAGCGACATGAGCAGCACCGCCGCGGCGCCGTCGGAGATCTGGCTCGAGTTGCCCGCGGTGATCGAGTGCGCCGGGTCGAACGCCGGCTGCAGCGCCGAGGTGGACTCGTAGTTCGCGCTGGCGCGGATCCCCTCGTCTCTGGCAAATAACTCAGGCTGCCCGTTCGAGATGTCCACGGGCAGCAGCTGCGAGGTGAAGTAACCCTTCTCGGTCGCCTCGTGCGCGCGGTGGTGGCTCTCCACGCTGAACTCGTCCATCGCCTTGCGTGAGATGCCGTACTTGCGCGCCATCAGCTCGGCGGAGATGCCCTGTGGCACGAGGTCATAGAGCTCCATCAGCTCGGGCGGAAATGGAACACCCGGTGAGACCGCGTTGGATCCCATCGGCACGCGGCTCATGGATTCCACGCCGCCGGCGATGGTCACGTCACAGACGCCGGACTGGATCAGGTTGGCCGCGAAGTGGATCGCCTGCTGACTCGAGCCGCACTGGCGATCGACCGTGGTCGCCGGAGTCGTAACGGGGAAGCCCGCGGTCAGCCACGCGTTGCGCCCGATGTTGAGACTCTGCTCACCGACCTGGCTCACGCAACCGAAAACAACGTCGTCGACCTGGCCCGGCTCGATGCCCGCGCGCCGGACCACTTCCTTGAGCACCAGCGAGCCGAGCACGACTGGATGCACGTCTTTCAACTTTCCGTTGCGTCGACCGATCGGTGTGCGGACTGCCTCGACGATCACGACTTCGCCCATTTCTTAACTGGCTCCTCTAACGAGTCTCAGGTGTCTGTGTCAAGCCACCAACATTTGCCTGGCGATACGATTTTCTTCGCTGTTGACGCGGATTTAGGCTCCTGTTAACTTTCGCGACGCCCCAAGCGGCTGAGTACGGTAAACCTGAGGATACCGAACGTCGAGTAGGTGGAAGGTCCGGAGCAATCCGGGATGGAAACCGAAAAACGCATAGGGCACTTCAGGGTAAACAGGAAGGTCTCTTGGGGCATTACTTTTCCACAGAACCTGCACACGGTCCGCCTAATTCAAATCAGGCCCTTTTGGGGTCTTGGCGCAGGCTTTGTCCACAGCCTCGGCATCGAATGCCGCACCCCTTTTCCGAAGCTTCCTGACCCCCTCCGCAAGCCGCGTCACCGGCGCCGGGTCCTCGTAGCGAAGCCAGCGGTAGGCGGTGGGCGGGGACCAGGGTTTGCGCCGGGCTTCGTACAGCCGGCGGTGAGCGTCGACGACGATCTCTTCCACGTCCTTTAACAATCCGGAGCGAACGAGGCCGGCGAAATCCTGACCTTCCATCCAGTCGAGGAGGCGCGCCAGCCGCGCCCCCGGGTCAAATCCCAACGAAGTCAGGGGTTTTGCCGTGAGCTCGCAGGGGCGACCAAGAAGACGGGATCGGGCGGCGGGGTCGGGATGTCGTAGACGCTGGCACGCAGGGTGCAGATGAAGGGCAGGTTGCGGTACAGCTCGCGATAGTCGAGGCCGTAGCCGACCACGTAGTCGGTGGGGATCTGGAAGCCGGAGTAGCGCAGCGGCACGTGCACCAAGCGACGCAGGGGCCGGTCGAGCAGCGTCACCACCTCGAGCGAGGTCGGTCGCCTGCGGCGCAGCTCCGACAGGACGTAGTCGGTGCTGAAACCCGTGTTGATGATGTCCTCGACCAGGAGGACATGCCGCCCCTCGATCGGATAGTCGATGTCCCGCGCAATCCGCACGCGGTCCTGAGGCAGCGCGCCGGCGAATCGCTGGAGGTCCAGGTAGTCGATGACGAAAGGCACCTTGATCTGGCGCGCGAGGTCGGCCAGGAAAAACGTGATCCCCTTGAGCACCCCGACAAGGACGAGCGACTGCCCACCGTAGTCGCGCGATATCTTGCGACCAAGAGCGCGGATCCGCGTCTCCAGCTCGACGGGAGAGATGAGGATCTCGCCGACATCCTCCTTGCGCAGGTGCTGCACCTCGAGCGCGCCATAGCCGGCTTTGGCGAGCAGCTGCTGGTAGTCCTTCCGGTAGAGGAGTCTGACGTTCAGCTCCGGGTAGAGCTCGCGAAGCATGCGCAGCTTGCGGTTCTTCGGAGTCACCAGTGACTGCTTCATGGTCGTCAGCTCGATGTAGAGGTCGTGCTCAGGTAGATAGAAGTCGGGGGTGAACATCTCGGCTACGCGAGTGCCCTCCCAGGCGATCGGAAAGGAGACCGGCTCGTAATGCCAGCGGATGCGGTAGTAATCGAGAAAGCGCGCGAACTCCTGCTCGGAAGGATGGGCGAACTCGACGCGCGAGTGCGCCGGGCCTGAACGTCTGACCAGGCGCGAGCGCTGCTTGACCGGGCGGCGCCATTTCTGAGGCACAGGGGAATGGACGGACGACGCCAATTAGACGAGCAGATTGTACTCTCGAGATTGGAGGTGCCCAGCGAGATGCCAGCCGGATCTGCGGCGCCCATGCGGCTCATCTGCGTTGTTGCGGCCTGCGCTTCTCGCTCACGCATCGACGGATGCGCTCGCTGCGATGCTCGGCCGCGCCTAGCATCTGAGCCGCCTGTGCACCGCAGCTCTCGGCCGGCCCTCGCCAGGCACCTCTGAGGTGCCCCGATGAGCACACCGGCGCAGCGGATGGTTGCCGAGCAGCTGCGTCCGCATGGCGTGTCCGACGAGCGCGTGCTCGAGGCGATGGCCTCGGTCCCGCGCGAAGAGTTTCTTGCGCCACGCATGCGGCGGCATGCGTACGAAGACCGCGCGCTTGCGATCGAGTGTGGGCAGACCATCTCGCAGCCGCTGGTCGTCGCGTTGATGGCTCAAGCCGCCGAACCGCAGCCCGACGACGTCGCGCTCGAAGTCGGCACCGGTTCCGGCTACGCGGCCGCGGTGCTGAGCCGGTTGTGCCGCAAGGTGATCACCATCGAGCGCGAGCCGGCCCTCGCTGAGCACGCCTCAGAGACGTTGAGGCGGCTTGGCTTCGACAACGTCGAGGTCGCGGTGGGCGATGGCAGCCTGGGCTGGCCGGCGGAGGCGCCCTACAACGTGATCCTCGTCGCGGCGGCGGCGCGCGGCGTTCCACCGGCGCTCATCGAACAGCTTGCCGACGGCGGCCGGATGGTGATTCCGGTGTCGGTCGGACCCGACCAGCCGCAGGATCTCCGCGTCTACGTCCGCCGGGGCTCCGAGGTCAGCTACCG